>JAHFSL010000121.1 GCA_023265785.1 Candidatus Coatesiibacteriota bacterium
GCTCCGGTTGCGCGGTCTGCATCCCCGGGTGCCGTGGAAGGACGAGGCCGCCTTCAGCGTGCTCGACATCTACGGCCAGGCCCGCGCCGCACCGGGTGCCGCGGCGTTTGCGGCGACCCGGTACGAGGAGGCGCTGGCCGCCTGCCGCCGGGGGCTGGCCTTCCCGGGAGCGCTGGGGTCGGCCCTGCTCTGGACCACCGCCGGCCATGCCGCCGCGCGGCTCAACCGGTTTGCCGAAGCCGAGGCATCGTTCCGGCGCGCGCTTGCCCTGCGTCCCCGTGACCTCGACCTGCTCACCAATGTGGCCACCGCGTGCGCCGCCCAGGGCCGGGCGGACGAGGCCATGCGCTACTTCACGCTCGTCCTCGAGCGCGACCCGCGCAACGCCGCGGCCCGGGCCAACCTCGCCCTCCTCCGGCGACAGATCGAAAGGGTGCCATACTAGGGCCATGGACGGATTCCTGAACCTGTTCAAGCCCTCGGGCCCCACCTCGGCGGACATGATTGACGCCGTGCGGGCTGCGCTGGGAGTCAACGCGGGCCACGCTGGCACGCTCGATCCGCTGGCCGAAGGGGTCCTCCCCGTGGGGCTGGGCGCCGCGCGCCGGCTCCTGCCCTACCTGCGCCACGACAAGGAATATGAGGGAGTCCTCCGGCTGGGGCAGGAAAGCGATACCCAGGACCTGGGCGGGACCCTGACGGACCCCCGTCCGGTGACCGCTGACGCCTCCACGGTGCGCGCCGCCGGCGAGACGCTCACGGGCGACCTCATCCTGCCCGTGCCGATGTACTCGGCCGTGCACGTGGGGGGCCGGCGGCTCCACGAGCTGGCGCGCGCCGGTGCGGCCATCACCCCGCCCACCCGCACGATGACCATTTTCTCGCTCGAGGTTCTCGAAGTGGACCTGCCCCGGGTCCGGTTTCGGGTGTCATGCGCGGGCGGCACGTATGTCCGCTCGCTGGCCGCCGAGTGGGGGCGGCGACTGGGGTGCGGCGGCCTGCTGGAGCGGCTGGCGCGCACCCGCGCCGGCTCCTTCCTGCTGGCCGACACCATCCGCCCGGATGCCCTCGCCGCCCTGGCCCAGGCCGGCCGCGCGGGCGAGGCCGTGGTGCCCGCCGCACGCGCGCTCGCCCATTGCCCCGAGGTCCGGCTCTCCGACGCCGATGCCACCCGGCTGACCCAGGGCCAGTGGGTGGCACCCCCGCCAGACCTGGTGGCCGCGGCGGGGGCCCCCCTGCGCGCCACCCGGCCGGATGGCCGGCTGGTCGGAATCGCCAGCCTCGACGCCGTGCGTGGCGCGGGCGCCCCGGTGCTCGTGGCGGTGCGCATGCTTCCCCCCGGCACCGCGATGGCGTGAGGGTCTGGCGCGGGCTTCCCCCGGCCCGCGGCGCGCCGCGTGGGCGGGTGGTGGCCACGATCGGGGTGTTTGACGGCGTGCATCGCGGGCACCAGGCCATCCTGCGTGAGACGCTGGCCGCCGCGCGGGCCACGGGCGCGTTGCCGCTGGTGATCACCTTCGACCGGCACCCGCTGGCCACGCTGGCGCCCCGGCTGGCCCCCCGGAGCCTGATGACCCTCGACCAGCGGTTGGCCGGCATGGCCGCCCTCGGGTTCCCCGCGGCCTGCGTCCTGCGCTTCGACCGCCGGCTCGCCGCACTCCCCGCGGAGGCCTTCGTCCGGCGCGCGCTGACCGGGCGCCTGCACCTGGCGCACCTCATCGTCGGCTACGATTTCCACTTCGGCCGCGGCGGCCGTGGCGATGCCGTCCTCCTGGCGAAGCTCGGCTCCCGGCTGGGCTTCGGGGTGGCGGTCGTACCCCCGGTCCTGGCCGCTGGCGAGCCGATCTCCAGCACCCGGATCCGCCGGCTGGTGGCGCTCGGGGCGATGCCCGCGGCGGCCCGCCTGCTCGGCCGGCCCCTCGCCCTGACCGGCCTCCACCGGCCTGGGCGCCGGCTGGCCCGGCGGCTCGGCTTCCCCACGATCAACCTGCAACCGGAGAACGAGCTGCTCCCACCCTTCGGGGTGTACGCCGTGGCGGTCGGGGACGCGGCGCGTCCCGCCGTCGCCAACCTCGGGGTCCGCCCCACGGTGGACCGGCGCCGGCGTCTCCCCCTGCTGGAGGTGCACACGCTCGGGACCCCTCCGGCCTCCCGGCCCGGCCGCCGCCACCAGGTCGCCCTGATCAGGTTCCTCCGGCCCGAGCGGAAGTTTCAGTCGCTTTCGGCGCTGGCCCGCCAGATCACCCGTGATGTTGCCGCGGCCCGCCGCGCGCTCCACTTGACGGGCTCCGCCGGGCGGGGGTAGAGTGGCGGACAGGATGGCGGACATCGAGACCCCCGGCGCAGGCTCCCCCGAGCCCGATTTCACCTGGCGCTGGCACCTCAAGGTGCTGAGCATCATCTACGCGTCCCTCGCGGTCCTGTACACGATCATGCTCCACTTCCTGGCCGAACCGGACTTCAAGTGGAGCAGTCAGGCGGGCAACCTCGTGATTCTCTACGCGCTCCCGGTCGTGCTGTTCACCATCCGGCAAGTCCTCCTCGCGCGCGAAAAGCGCTGATCGCCCGCGGGCCGTGGGGCCCCGCCGTCCCGCCGCGGGGCATCCGGAGATCGCCGCGCCCCTGTGCTATTCTCATTCCGCTGTGAAGATCTTCGCGGCGGTTCTGGCGGCCGGTCGGGGCGAGCGCATGCGGGTGGCCACCCCCAAGCCGCTGTTCCCCCTGTTGGGGCGGCCGATGATCGCATGGACGATCGAGGCCCTCCGCCGCGCCGGGGTCCCGGCCCCCATCGTCATCACCAGCCCGGCGCTCAAGGCCACCCTGCGGCAGGTCCTGGGTCCCGCGATCCCGCTGGTGATCCAGCCCACGCCGCTGGGGACCGGCGATGCCGTTTCCCGGGTGAAGCCGTTCGTCCGGGGGCCGGGGGTGCTCGTGGTGATCAACGCGGACTCGCCGCTCTTCGAGCCGGCGCATGTCCGGGCGCTCATCGCCGCCCGCGCCGCCGCGCGCGCCACGGTGTCCTTCGCCACGGCCATCGTGGAGGACCCGACGGGGCTCGGCCGCGTCCTGCGCGATCCGGGCGGGCAGGTGGGCAACATCATCGAGGAAAGCGAGGCCGGCAACGAGGTGCGTGCCGTCCGGGAAATTAACGCGGGGCTGTACGCCTTCGCAGCGCCCGCCATCTTCGACCTCCTGGATGCCGTGCCGACGTCCGGGCCGCGCCGGGAACGCTACCTCACCAAGGCGGTCGCGCTGGCCCTGGCCCGGGGGCTGGGCGTGGAGACCGTGCGGGTGCCCGCCGAGGCGGCCGGTGGCGTGAACACGCTGGCCGAGGCTTCCGTCGCCCAATCCATCCTGCAGGCGCGGACGCTGGCCGCCCTGATGGCGTCCGGCGTCATGGTGGATGACCCGGCCTCGGTCACCGTCGAGCCTCAGGTGCGCGTGGCGCCCAATACGCGCCTGCTGCCCGGCACCTCCCTGACCGGGACGACGACCGTCGGCCCCGGCTGTCTGCTGGGACCGGGCGCGATCATCCGCGACGCGGTACTCGGGGCCGGCGTGTCGGTCCGGGCCTCCTTCATCACGGGCGCCCGGATCGAGGACCGCGCCGCCATCGGGCCATTCGCCCATGTCCGGCCCGGGTCCCGCGTCCGGAAGGGGGCCGCGGTCGGCACCGCCGCCGAGGTGAACCGTTCCGACCTGGGCGAGGGGGCTGCCATGCACCACTTCGGCTACCTGGGCGATGCGGTCGTCGGCGCCGCCACCAACATCGGCGCGGGCGCCGTCACGGCCAACTACGATGGCCGGAAGAAACATGCCACACGAATCGGTCGCGCGGCCTTCATCGGCTCCAACAGCACCCTGGTGGCGCCCGCCCGCGTGGGCGATCGTGCCCGGGTGGGGGCCGGGGCGGTGGTGCCGGGGGGCCGCGCCGTGGCCCCCGGCTCGACCGTCGTGGGCGTACCGGCCCGGCGGATCACCAGGAAAGGGGGAACCAAGCGTGCCCAATGACATGAAGGTGTTTTCCGGCAACGGGAGTCGGGAGTTGGCGCAGGAGATCGTGGACTACCGGGGACTGTCACTCGGGTCCATGGATGTGACCCGGTTCAGCGAGGGGGAAATCCGGGTCAAGATCAACGAGAACGTCCGTGGCACCGATGTCTTCATCATCCAGTCCACCTGCCCGCCCGTGAATGACCACCTCATGGAATTGCTGATCATCATTGATGCCATGCGGCGCGCCTCGGCCCGGCGCATCACCGCGGTCATCCCGTACTTCGCCTACGCCCGGCAGGACCGCAAGGACCAGCCGCGGGTGCCCATCACGGCGAAGCTGGTGGCCAACCTGATCGAGGCCGCCGGGGCGAACCGGGTGCTGGCCATGGACCTGCACGCCGACCAGATCCAGGGGTTCTTCGATGTGCCCGTGGACCACCTCATGGCCATGCCGGTCTTCGTGGATTTCTTCAAGCGCAAGAAGCTCAAAAATGTTGTCGTGGCCAGCGCGGACGTGGGCGGCATCAAGGGCGCCTGGAACCTGGCCGAGAAGATGAAGGCGCCGCTGGCCATCGTGGACAAGCGGCGGATGGGCGCGGTGGAAACCGAGGTGATGAACGTGATCGGGGACGTGGAAGGCAAGACGATCATCATCCCCGACGACATGATCACCTCGGGCTCCACCATCGCGCAGGCCGCCAAGGCGCTCAAGAAGCGCGGCGCGGGTGACATCTACGCCTGTGTCACACACGCCATCTTCTCGGGACCCGCGGCCGAGCGGATGAAGGATTCCGGCGTCAAGGAGGTCGTGGTCACCAACACGATCCCGCTCAATGACAACGCCCGGGCGCTGACCGACCCCCCCCTCACGGTGCTCTCGGTGGCCAACCTTTTCGGGGAGGCCATCCGGCGCATCCACGAGGAAGCCTCGATCTCCGCATTGTTTCACTGAGTCACCTTTCGGACTGGATCCCCCGCCTCGAGGCGGAAGCGGCCCGGGCCTGCGCGGGGGCGGATGCGGCGCACGACCTGGAACATGTCCGCCGGGTGGTGCGGATGGCGGCGCGGCTTGCCGAATTGGAGCGCGCCGATCCGGCGATCGTCATTCCCGCCGCGTGGCTCCATGATCTCGTGGACATCCCCAAGTCCGACCCGCGCCGGTCCCAGGCCTCCCGGCTCTCCGCCGGGGCCGCCGCCGACTGGCTTGCAGCAGCCGGCTACGACCCGGGCCTGATTCCGGCCATCCGTCACGCCATCGAAGCCCACTCGTTCTCCGCCGGCATCGCCGCGGCGACCCTTGAGGCGCAGGTTGTTCAGGACGCGGACCGGCTGGACGGCATCGGGGCCATCGGGATCGCGCGCTGTTTCGCCACGGCCGGGGCGCTGGGCCGCCCGTTCTACGAACCCGGCGACCCCTTCGCCGCCACCCGCCCGCCGGACGACACCACGTGGACCGTGGACCACTTCTTCGTCAAGTTGTTCCGCACCGCAGCGACCCTCACCACCGCCGCCGGCCGCGCCGAGGGCTCCCGCCGCACACCGTTCATGCGGGACTTTCTTGAACAACTAATGGTCCCGGCCTAAGTAATGTCCTAATCCAGGCATGACGAAAGCGCCGTGCCACGGATGAACGAGCGCAGCAGGCGCTGAGATCCCGACACGCGTCGGGTGTGGCGGCGGGCGGCACGGGCCAACGCGCGAACGTCGGCCGGCGCGAAGTTCGCCAGCCGGTGATGTTTCAGAAGCGACCACCACCGCTCCACGGGGTTGAGTTCGGGTGCGTACGGAGGCAGGAGCACCAGCTTGACCCGCTTGATCTTGGTCGCCCACGTCTGAATCTTGCCCGCGCGGTGCACGTTCAGCCGATCCCAGATCACCACGATCGGCCCACGCACATGACGGGCCAGGTGCTTGAGGTACCGAAGCATCTGCGGGGTCCGAACATTCCGGTTCGCCAAGAGTGACACATACAGGCCCACCCGTTTCCGCCTTGGGGACACCGTCAAGGCCGCAATCGCCGAGACCTTCTCCGTGGAGCGGGTCCGCTGGAGCATCACCGGCGTCTTGCCGCAGGGGGCCCAGGTGCGCCGCACTAACGGGGCCATCAACAGGCCACTTTCGTCGATAAAGACCAGCGTCGCCTTCAGCTGACGGACTTTTTTTTAGTGGCCTCCCACGTGTGCGTCACCCACTGCCGAATCTTCCGCTCGTTCCGCTCCAGCGCCCGTCGCGCTGGCCGTTGCGGACTGAACCCCAGACGATGGAGGAGCCGGTTCACATGGTCCGGATGATAGCGGACGCCAAAGTCACGCGCGATGACCTGGGCCACCCGCGGACACGTCCACAAATCCGTGTCGAACCCGCACGCCCTGGCCCCCGCCAGCAGCCGCTGCCGCAGACGATCCCGAACCGTCGTCGTCAATCTCGAAGGCCGTCCGGACGCCGGCTGCGCGGCCACCCCGCGCACCCCTCCTTGGCGGTAGGCGGCGCGCCAGCGCCGAACCGACCGCCGATCCACATCCAGTCGCTTCGCCACTTGATGCGGGAGCAGGCCGGTTTTGAGTAACGTCAACGCGGCATGACGCCGCCGTTCCAGTTCCTGAGGGCTGCCAGTGGGTCGCATGCCTCCCAGTATAGGACATTACTTAGGCCGGTGTCATTAGTGCATTCAAGGCGACTTGTCACGGCCGGAAAGAATAGGGTCGCGGTGCCCGCCTGGTGCCCTGACTGGGGGTGTTAGGGGGTTATTGAGGGTTGTCCAAGGTTGTTGGCCCTTCCTGCTCTTCACGCACGGAGACGGTTCCGCTTGTGTTTCAATGGAGGGGTCAGTCATTGGGGCGTCGCCAAGTGGTAAGGCACGGGGCTTTGAACCCCGCATTCCCTGGTTCGAATCCAGGCGCCCCAGGCCTCATAAGCGAGTGGAACTATATGTACACCTGACTATACATATAGTTCCATCCCGGCTATAATCAACTCGTATGATACGGCGACGCGAATGGATCGCCCGACTTGAGTCGGCCTGGCAGGAGCGGTCGGTTATTTGGCTTGCCGGCGTGCGGCGGAGCGGAAAGACCGTGCTCTCCCGCAGCCTTTCGGGAGTCAGGTATTACGATTGCGAGATTCCCTCGGTACGGCGGGCACTGCACGATCCTGAAGTCTTTCTGGGGAGCCACCGCCGAACCCGCGTCGTGCTGGATGAGATCCACCGGCTGGCCAATCCCTCCGAACTCCTCAAGATCGCGGCGGACCATTACCCGGATGTCCACATCCTGGCAACCGGCTCCTCA
>JAHFSL010000122.1 GCA_023265785.1 Candidatus Coatesiibacteriota bacterium
ATGGGGGTGTCCCGCTCCGTATAGAAGGTGGCCCGGGACGACCGGAGTTTTTCCACCAACTTCACGAACTCGACAGGGTCCTCGCCCTCAAAGATGACGACGAACTCCTGGTCATCAATGCCGAAGGAGTAGGACGTATTGATTCGGATGCTCGGGAATGACTGCCCGAGCGCGATGTGCTCCCGCATCATCTTCCCGCGCTCCTCCATCGGCTGTTGATACCAGGCCTTGGTCTTCACGAACGGATAGATGAAGAGCCACGGCTTGTCCCCGACGGGCGTCGGCGTCTTGTCCTCCGCCGTGTTCGCGTACGGGGAGGGCTTGGTGAGCGAGAGGAACTGGTGGGGGGTCACCAGGTGGCTCCAGGCGGCCGTGGTGGCCAGGTCGGCCCCGAAGTCGTTGAGCGCCTCGGCGCTGGGGGCCACGGCCCAGGTGGCGAATTCGCAGTCGCGCTTCAGCCCCACGGTGGAGTAGGACCGGACCTCGACGCGATCGCGGTGCCGGCCCACAGCCTCCTCAAACGCGGCAAGGGCGGCGCGGCGCGCCGCCACGGTCAGTGCCCGCCAGGTTGGCAGGAAACGGTAGAAGGTGAATGAAAAGTACTTGCTCATCGCCGACTACGCTATCCGTCCCGGCCGCCGCGTGTCAACTTCGCCGGCGGGACGGCGAAGACGGCGTGCGCCGCCATCGGCCCCTGGTAGCACGGGACGAGCCCGCCGGCCAGGAGGTCGCGGAGCAGGGCCACCTGCCGGTCGTTCATGGTCATCAGGTACAACCGGGCGTGCTCCGCGTCCACCCCCAGCGCCACCAACAGGTAGCCGATGCGCAGTCGCCGCAGTCGTCGGAGGAGGTCCGCCCGGCTGGCCGACTGCGCGAGCAGGGTCTCGATCATGGAGACATCGCCCATCACGCTGTTGAACACCCGGCGACGGGCGTAGAAGACCTGGGGCTCGAAGACCGTCAGCACACGGGCGGAGGATGGCGTCTGTTCGCGCAGGTACAGGCAGGAGCGGTACGGCCAGGTGTACGGGGGCAGGGTGGAGAGATACCCGTCCACGGTGGCGCCCGCCCGGACATATTCCCGGAGCGGTGAGAGGACCGACCGGGCATGCGGCAGGGCCGCCGCCGCCAGCAGGACCACGACGGCCACCAACCCCGCACGACTGGCCTGCGGCAGGGAGGCCCACAGCACGGCGCCAATGGCGCCCGCCACCAGGATGTAGCGGACCAGCCAGTAGCCGTAGAAGGCGAAGAGCCAGAGTGCGGCGGCCGTCAGCGCCAGCCAGCCGATGGATCGGTGCACGCCCCAACCGCGCGGGCGCGCCCGCCAGCCGAACAGGGGCAGGAAGGCGATGGAGGCAAACAGGAAGCCGACCTGCCAGAGGTCACGGGAGGCGAAGCGCTTCCCGTCCCAGGCCATCCGCACGGGCGAGGATGCGGCATTACACGCCGTCCGTTCGACGGCGGAGATGCCCCGGTTCCACGCGACGAGCTTGGCGCCCTGCGGGGCGCCCGTCAGGAACGGGAAGAGGGGCGCGCCATCGCACAGCCAGTTGCGCGCCAGCACCGGCATCACCGCCAACCCCGCGAGAGCCGCCATGACCAGGACACGCCGCCCTCGCAGCATTGCGCGGCCGGGGCCCACCAGCACAAGCGGCACCATCGCGGCAAGAACGAGCGCGGCGACATACTTGCAGGCCCCGCCCAGCCCGCACCACGCCGCCGCCACGGCCCACCCGCGTGGCTGACCCCCCGCCCGCCACCGCAGGAACGCCGCCAGCGCCAGCACCGCGTACAGGCACGGTTGGAGATCGGACAACGGCGACTGCATTTCCAGGAGGACGATGGGCGTCGCGTGCCAGATGAGTGCCGCCGCCAGCGCGTTCGGCCGCGCAAGTCCAGCCGCCGCGGCCAGCCGGAAGACCGCCGTGGTGGCGCCGACTCCCACCGCCCAGTCCACCACCGCCGGCCCGCGCCATTCCCCGCCCAGCAACTGGGCCCACAGGTAGCCCGCGTGTACCAGGAACGGGAGCGACGACGCGAGGAACCACGGTGTGGGCGTTGCCTTGTGGATCATGATCTGTTGCTGGGGCAGGACGAGATGGTACGCCACCGTGTCGTAGGTCACCGGCGGCACCATCGCCCCGGCAAACGCAACAGCGAGGAGGACCAGCATGGAGGCAATCAAGATGCTTTCAAACAGATCGAACGAAAGGGACCTGATGGCCGGAGCGGGTCCTGTCCGGGACATGGTCTTCCGCCGTAACCACGACCCCTCAACGGCCTCCGACCATGTCCCGGCCACCCGCTCCGCGAGGGGGGCTATCAGACCCACCGCGACAGTGAGCCAGGCGAGGACGGGGAAGGCAAGGCCAGCCAAGGCAAGCGCGTAGATGGCCATGCCCCCAACACCCAGCCCCATCGCCAACCGGGAGAGCCACCCGCCACGCACGCCGAGAGAAAGAAGGGCGGGACTGCCCAGTCCGGCGGAGGCGAGCAGAACAAAGATGCCGGCAGTGGCCTCACGGATCGCGGGGATCAGCGCGAGCAGGTGGGCCGGCACTGTCGTATTGTATCCCTGTGCTTGGCGTCATCCTGCTGGTCGGCGGCCTCGTGCGGTTTTGGTATCTGGGGTCGCGGGGACTTTTTCTCTCCGATGAGGGCTTCCTCCACCTGGAGGCGGGTACGGTGCATGCCCTGCTCTTCGGCGCGCGACCGGACGGCCTGCCGCTGGGAATGCAATTCATGACGCCGGTGCGGTCGGGACGGCTCGCCCACGACCTCCTGCTGGCGTTCCTGGAACATATCCATCCCGGCGCCGATGCGGGCCCCCTGCTTTCCGCGATCGCGGGCACCCTGGTGATTGCCCTCACCTGGCATGTCGCGGACCGGCTGTGGGGCCGCCGCGAAGCCGTGCTGGGCGCCCTGCTGGTTGCGCTCTCGCCGTTTGCCGTTGCCTACTCGCGGGCCGGCCTTTCCGACATGCTCGGTACGATGTGGTCGCTCGTGGCGCTGGCGGCCTTTCTGGCGTGCGCCCCCGTCAGGGGCGGGCGGCCGTCGGGCCGGTGGACCGTGGTGGGCGCGGCGGCCGTCGCCGGTTTCGCGGGCGCCGGTGCCGTCCTGACCAGCGACCGCTACGCACATGTCCTCCTGCTCCTCCCAGTTGCCGTGCTCCTCATGCGAGCCCCGGCCCGGCTCATCCTTCCTACCGCGGGCGTGGGGGCCGCCCTCCCCCTGCTCGCGGGCGAATGGCTGGAGCGCCGGTGGACCGCCACCTGGGGACCTGGCGTCTTTCCGGGTGGCGCCCTGGTCTCACAGCTGGCGGGATTCTACGGGCGACACGGCGCGGAGGGATTCGCTTGGCGCGGCGCGCACGCATTCTTTTCCTACCTGGCCGCCGACGAAGGACCGGTTTCGGCCGTGGCGGCCGTGGTGGCCATCGGGTGGCTTGCGGCGGACCGCCAGCGCGACCGACGGGAGTGGGCGGTCCACCTCTGGTGGCTGGCCCCGCTCCTGCTCTGGTCGGCCTACTGGACCAAGTGCCACCGGTTCTTCTGCCATGCCATCCCGTTCCTCGCCCTGCTCAAAGCCCGCTGGATCTGCCACGGCATGGCACGACTGTCGCGCCGCGGGTGGGTGCCGGCGGCCGCCGGGCTCGTGCTGGCGGCCTCCTCGCTCCCGGCCCTGCAGGAGGAACTGGTGATGCGTGCCCCATACGCCCAGGCACTCACCATCGCCGGGGCGCGCCTCCCCCTCCACCTCTCCACGAATATCTGGGTCGGGGCGGCCTTGGGCGGGTTCGGACGGTGCCAACCGGTCCCGTCTTCCCGGAGGGAACTCGATGGCCTCCAGCGCGCCGGCTATGCGGGGCTGATGACCGACCTGCAGATGTGGTTTGGCGGCCTCTCGGACGCGGACCGGCGGCTGGACCTGGTCGCGCGGGTCACCCGCGGCCGGAAGCCGCTGGTCTCAATCCCCTATGACCGGCGGGGCCTTCGATTCTTCGCGTACAACCAGGCCCAGCGCTTTGAGACCCTGCCGCAAGCGATCCCCGCGTTGGCCGGTGCCGGCATCCTGCCCGCCGTTCGCGTCTATGCCCTCCCGGCTGAGTAGGCGAACTCCGATCGATCATCCCGCGCGCCCCTCCACCCAAGCGTGGTCGAGCCGCAGTTCCGCGAGGCGGGCGATGAACCGCGCCAGAATCGCCCCCCGGTGGCCGCTGACGTGATGCTTGAGGAGGCCGGCCTCGCAGATCACTTCGGGTGCGGCGTGGCCCTCCGCCTCCCCCTGGCGTTCCAGCCGCCGGCGCTTGATTCCGAAGCACATCCTGTCAAGCAATGTGCCGATCGGACCCGCCATCAGGACCTCCCCAAGCGCCTGCAGGGCTTGCGCCCCGGAACCCGCCGGCCGTGGCTGAGAGGGCGGCCGGGCGCTCCCGCACAGCCGCGCAATCCACGGGCGGTTGGCCAGCCAGAGGGCACTTCCGGCCTGCCGGTCGAACAGCGGGACCATCGTGACAAACTCGGTGGCCGTAAAGGCATCGCGGGGCTCAAGAGGCAGATGTAATTCATCCACCACAAAGTTGAAGCAGAGGCGGACACCGCCCAGCCGGCCCAGGAACCGTCCCACCGTGCGCAGGAGGGCAAAAGCCAGGAAGGCGCGCCCTTCCGCCGCCACCACGAGGATATCGGCGTCATCGCCGGGAGCCCCCTTGGCGAGAGACCCCGTCAATCCAAGGAACCGGACGAAGGGAAGCCCGCCGGCGCGCGCCGCCCACCGCCGCACGCGGTCTAGCTGGGTCGCCGCATCGGGCGCGTCGCCCTCGGCCGTCGCGGGGAAGACCGCCACCTTGGTCGGGGCCGTGACCAGGTATCGACCCTCATCGGGAAGAACCGGGCCGCCCGGCGCGGTCAGCCGGTCCAGCGCCTCCCGGATGTCGGCGGCATGCATCGGCTGGGCACCGAAAAGCCGCTGGAGGAGTTCCTGTTCGGTGAGCCCTGCGCCGAACAGCCCGGCGTAGGCGAGGGTGGCGAGAATGCGGGCGTCCAGGTCCTGGAGCACCCGCGCCTACCCTTCGTCCTTGCCCTCGTACTGGGTCTTGAGCTTGGCGACGACGGCGGGATCGGCCAGCGTGGTGGTGTCGCCCAGAACCCGTCCCTCGGCGACATCCCGCAGGAGGCGCCGCATGATCTTGCCCGACCGTGTCTTGGGCAGTTCGGCCGTGAGGAAGATCTCCTCGGGCCGGGCCAGGGCGCCGATCTTGCCCACCACATGCTGTTTCAGTTCCTTGATCAGGGCCTCGTCGCCCCGCACACTGGCCTTCAGCGTGACGAAGGCCGAGACGGCCTGGCCCTTCACCTCATGGGTGCGCCCGATCACCGCGGCCTCCGCCACCGAGTGGTGGTCCACCAGCGCGCTCTCCACTTCCATGGTGGAAATCCGGTGCCCCGAGACATTCATGACGTCGTCCACCCGGCCCAACAGCCAGAGGTAACCGTCCTTGTCCCGCTTGGCGCCATCCCCGGTGAAATAGTACTTCAAGTTGTACTTCTCCCAGTACTGGGCCCGGTAGCGGTCGTCGTTGTTGAGGATGGTGCGGAGCATGCCCGGCCACGGCTTCGTCAGGACCAGGTACCCAGCGTCCACCGGCTGGCCCTCGTCGTTGACGATGTCCACGCTGATGCCCGGCAGGGCCATGGTCGCCGACCCCGGCTTGGTCTTGGTGAGGCCCGGCAGGGGCGAGATCAGGATGCCGCCGGTCTCGGTCTGCCACCAGGTGTCCACGATCGGCACCCGCTTGCGTCCGATGAACTCGTGGTACCAGATCCAGGCCTCGGGATTGATCGGCTCGCCCACCGTCCCCAGCAGGCGCAGGCTGGAGAGGTCGCACCGTTTCGGAAACTCCTCCCCCCAGCGCATGAAGGTCCGGATGGCCGTGGGGGCCGTGTAAAAGATATTGACCTTGTGCTTCTCGATCACCCGCCAGAACCGGTCCTTGTCGGGATAGTCAGGCGTGCCCTCGTACATGAGCGCGGTGGCGCCATTGGCCAGCGGCCCGTACACGATATAGGTGTGACCGGTGACCCACCCCACATCCGCGGTGCACCAGTACACATCGGTGTCCTTGAGGTCAAAGACATACTTGACCGTCGTGGCCGCGTGCGTGAGATATCCGCCGGTCGTGTGGACGATCCCCTTTGGCTTGCCGGTGGAGCCGGAGGTGTACAGCACGAAGAGCATGTCCTCGGCGTCCATCGGCTCGGCCGGACAAACGGCAGACGCCGTGGCCATCGCCTCGTGGTACCAGACATCACGGGCCGGGTCGAAGGCGACCTGCGCCTTGTCCCCGACCCGCCGGACCACGACCGTCTTCTCGATCGTCGGACAGTCCTTGACCGCCTCGTCGGCGACCTGCTTGAGCGGCACCACCCCGCCCCGGCGCCAGCCGCCGTCGGCGGTGATCAGGATCTTGGCCTTGGCATCGTTGATGCGCTCCCGCAGGGCCTCGGCCGAGAACCCGCCGAAGACGACGCTGTGCACGGCCCCGATCCGGGTGCAGGCCAGCATGGCCACGGCGGCCTCGGGAATCATCGGCAGGTAGATATTGATCCGATCGCCTTTCCTGACGCCCAGGGATTTCAGGACGTTGGCGAACTGGCAGACCTCGCGGTGCAGGTCCTGGTAGGTCAGGACCCGCTGGTCACCGGGCTCGCCCTCAAAGATCAGGGCGGCCTTGGTGCGCCGCCAGGTCGTCAGGTGCCGGTCCAGGCAGTTTTCCGAGACATTCAACTGGCCCCCGACGAACCACTTGGCGTGCGGTGGCTTCCAATCCAGGACCTGGGTCCACGGCTTGCGCCAGAGCAGGTCGGCCGCTTCCTTCGCCCAGAACCCCTCGGGATCCTTTGCGGCATCGGCATAAATCTTCGGGTCCCGGGCGTTCGCCTGCTCCGTGAAGGCCGCGCTGGGCGCGAAGGAGCGGTCCTCGGTCAGGAGCGCCTGAAGTTCAGCCTGCTTGTCGGGGCCAGTCATGTCGTGCCTCCGGTCCGTCTGGGGATGCCCTATTGAAGCAAACCGGGCGCACCCCCGCAAACGGTGCCTAGGAGCCGCCACCCCCGAAGAAATACCGAAGGGAAAGACCGACTTCGGTGATGGAGATCGGAATGATGATGATCTTCCCGAGGAAATCCCCTCCCTCCAGGGAGGCCACCAGGTTCGGCAGGATGGAGAATTCCAGCCCGGCGCCCACGCGGATCAGCCCCAGACTCAGGCTGAACAGGG
>JAHFSL010000537.1 GCA_023265785.1 Candidatus Coatesiibacteriota bacterium
GCGGACGCCGAGAAGCGGGCGTTCGAGGGGTTCGTGGACTTGGCGCACGCCCGGTGGAAGGACGACCCCGCAATGCATATCTACCACTACGCCCCCTACGAGGTCACCGCCCTCAAGCGGCTGGCCGGCCGGCACGGCACCCGGGAGGAACAGGTGGACGACTTCCTCCGCCACGGGGTGTTCGTGGACGCCCTGACCGTGGTTCGGGGGGGCCTGCGCATCGGCACCGAGAACTACAAACTCAAGACCATCGAGCCGCTCTTCTGGACCGGCAGGTCAGCCGCCGTCAAGTCTGCCGGTGACTCCATGGTGGTGTACCAGCAGTGGCTGGATAGCGACGAGCCGCAGGAGGTTGATAAATCCCCCCTCCTCACCCGCATCCGTGACTACAACGCCGAGGACTGCGAATCCCTGCGGCGGCTGACCGTCTGGCTGCGCGAGCTCCAGCAAGCCCACGCAATGCCCTGGATCCCGCCCCCGCCCCCCCCGGAAGTTCTGCGGCCAGCCAAGTCCGGCAAGAAGCCGCCGGAGGTCACCCCCGAGGCCCGCGAGCAACTGTCCCGGTCCATGGTGGCCGCGCTTCCATCGGAACGGGAGCGCGACCGGGAGCCGGACCGCTGGCAACTCGATGAAACGCTGGCATTCCTGGTCGAGCACAAGCGGCGGGAGGATAAGCCCGGCTGGTGGCGGCTTTTTGATCGCGCCGCCGCTGCGGCCCGGGGGGATTGGGACCAATTGGAGGATGACATTGACTGCCTCTCCGGCCTGATCCGCGATTCACGCCGCGGCCCGCAGGAAGTCGACCAATCCACCGGCTTCTGGTACACCTTCAGTCCACGCCAGGTCACCAAGATTCAGGAAGATGACAAGGTAGTTCTCGTGCCCACCCTCACCAAACCCGTCCAGCCGGCGTCCGTTCACGCCCTTGATCGGGTGCGGGGCACTGTCTGCATTAAGATCGGCCCCACGCTCCTTGCTTCACTGCCGGGCGGAAACCCCGACGACCATGCCGGGCTGGTGCCCTACGAATATGTTCCGGCGGAAGTCATTGAAAACGCCATTTATGACACCGCATCGGGCTGGCACACCGGCAAGAACATCCAGCCTGCCATCGAACAGTTTCTGAGGCGGTCACCGCCCAGGATACGAGGCCACCAGGGCGGGCCGCTGGCGGGAAAAGACGAGGAGTCCGAGGCGGCGGCCATCCGGGTCGCTGGAGCGCTCCACGACTCCTGCCTGTGCATTCAGGGCCCGCCCGGGTCCGGCAAGACCACCACGGCGGCCCGGATCATCCTGGCGCTCGCCGCGAAGAAGGCGAGAATCGGAGTCACCGCCAACAGCCACAAAGTAATCTTCAATCTGCTGGACAAATGCCTGGCCGAAGCCAAGGCCCTCGGCCAGTCCCTCCGGGTGGGCAAGGTGGGGGACGATGACGCCCACGAGTTCGCCGGCAAGTGGCCCGGCGTCAGATTCCCGGCCTCCAAGGACGCCGCAACGGCCACGACCGGGTTGGATGTCCTTGGCGGAACCGCGTGGGTGTTCTCCCGCCCCGAGATGGCCGGCACCCTGGACTACCTGTTCGTGGACGAGGCCAGCCTGGTCGCCGTGGCCCGGCTGGTGGCCACGGCCCGCGCCGCCAGGAACATCATCCTGGTGGGGGACCAGATGCAGTTGGGCCAGCCTACCCAGGGGTCGCACCCGCGCGCCAGCGGCCTCTCCACGCTGGAATACCTCCTCGGGGACCGGGCGATCATCCCACCCGACCGGGGTATCCTCCTCAACCGGACCTGGCGAATGCCCCCCGATCTCTGCCGGTTCGTCTCCGGCTCGTTCTACGAAAACCAGCTCCTTCCCCGGTCCGGGACCGAACTGAACGCCGTGAAGGTGGCCAAGGGTGGCAAGGTGCCGGTGGGTTCGGGCCTCCACTTCATCCCCATCCCGCATGAGGCCAATGTTCAGGCCAGCGAGGAAGAGGGACGCGAGATCAATGCTCTCGTGGATGATCTGGTTGGCCGGGAGTGCCTGCACGGCCGGGGGAGCAAGAAGGGCAAACTGACCCTTGACCAGATCCTGATCGTTACCCCCTACAACATGCAGGTGAATCTGCTCCAGCGCATGATCCCCGGCGCCAAAGTGGGAACCGTGGACAAGTTCCAGGGGCAGGAGGCGCCCGTGGTCATCGTCTCCATGGCCGCAAGTTCCGGCGACCTCTCGTCCCGGGGCCTCGACTTCCTCCTCGACCGCCGTCGCCTCAATGTCGCGGTCTCCCGGGCCGAGTGCCTGGCCATCGTGGTCGGCAGTCCCGGGCTCGTCCGCAGTAAGACCTCGAATGTGGAACAAATGACCCGCCTGAACACCTGGTGCCGGCTGGTCGCGTAAGGCCTGGCTGGTGCCACAAGAAGGAGCACCTGA
>JAHFSL010000538.1:0-410 GCA_023265785.1 Candidatus Coatesiibacteriota bacterium
GTGTCGCCACCTCTGCCGCTGATCGTCGAACGGGCGCGGGTGCCACTGGTTTCTTTGAGATGGGAACGGGAATGAGCGACGAGGTGTCTGCAACCGACAAGGAGGATTTCATGCGGAACGTGGCACGGATGGTGGCGGGGGCGGTGATGGCGGCGGGGGTGGCTGGTTGTGCGGCGAAGTACGTCGCGCGCGGGGGCGAGGCGCCGCTGTGGACGAACCGCGGCATGGCCGCATTGCCGGAGGCCGAGCAGGCCGGCCGGCTGTACGCGGTGGGGGTCTCGGCGGCGTCGCCGAACCCGGCGGCGGATCGGGAGCGGGCGGAGTTCCGCGCCCGGGTTGGGCTGGGGCGGATGGTCAAGGTGTATGTGGCCGAGCATACCCGCGACCTGATGCGGGACTATCCGGACTTC
>JAHFSL010000538.1:420-2398 GCA_023265785.1 Candidatus Coatesiibacteriota bacterium
CTTCTTCACGCCCGAGGCGAGGGGGTCGGATGAGTATCTGGACCGGATCGCCAAGAGCGTCACGGAGGCGACGCTCCACGGGTCCGAGATCGTGGACCACTGGCGGGCCGACACCGGCGAGCTGTATGCGCTCGCCCGGATGCCGCGGGACCAGGTGGACGCGGAGTACCGCGACCGCCTGCGGGCGATGAAGGGGCTCCTGCTGGAGGGGAAGGCCCGGGAGGCGGTGGACCGGCTCGATGCCGAGCTGGGGAAGGTGGACCTGCGCCAGCAGGCCCAGCGGGACCGGTATCTGGGGCTCGCGCCGGCAACTCCGTCGGGAGTGGCCGAGGCGCCCGCGGCTTCGGGCATGACGGCTGGTGGGGGGAAGTAGCATGCGCTCCCCCGCGGCGTGGCGGGCCGGCTTCCGGGTCGGGGTGGTCTTGGCCCTTGCGGGCTGTGCCACCCTGCCCGGCGGCAGTCCGAGCCTGCGGGCCATCCGGTTGCAGTATCCCGCGCCGGAGTGGCTGGTCGGCGTTGGCGAGGCACCAGCGTCCGCGGTGGACGCACCTACCGTCGCCCGAATGAAGGCGGAGGCTGCGCTGGCACGGCAGGCCGGAATTCGGCTCGCCGAACACATGCGGGACGAATCGTGGGATGGCCCGGACGGGCGGCGGGAGTCGTTCGGGCGGTCCGCAACCAGTGAGGCGGATGGAAGGTTGGCAGGCATCCGGGTGGCCGACGAGGGGCGACGTCACGGGAAATACCGGGTGGTGCTGGTCGTGCCGCGGACCGGCGTGACGCCCCGAGCGGAATCCTGGCCTAACAGGGGATCCCGGACTCCCAACCGGTCCTCGTGGCAGGAGGTGGAGATCACCACGGCGGTTCCCGCCGGGGAAACCAGTGGGGCGGCCCGAACGGACGCGCTGATCCGGGCGCGGGCGGAGGCGGTCCGCCGTGGCGCTGGCCTGCGAATCCATGGTTCACACGCCACAGCCGGCGATGAACTGGTGTCGGCCCAGGCCGTTGAATCCGCAGGGGGACGCATTCTGGAGGAGCGGATCATTGGCGACGGTCCGGTGACCGCGCAGGGAGGTCAGCCCGGCTGGCGGATCCGCCTGCGTGCCAGGGTAATTCCCATCGAGCCTGCGGGCGAACTGGTTCGGGTGCGCGCACGGATTGATCGGCCGGTCTATGCCGCGGGGGATGAGCCGCGCATCTCCATTGAGGTGTCCCGGCCCGCTCATATCTATGTGATCGGCACCGGTGACGGCAACGGCGCGTCTCTGCTGTACCCCTCCCGCTGGGATGCCGACCGGGTGGTGGATCCGGGGCGGGAACTGGTCATTCCCACGGCGACGGCGATTGCATCCGGAGCGCGACTGCGTGTGGCTCTTCCGGCCGGCGCTGTCCGGGTGGGCGAGTGTCTTCGGGTCCTGGCGTCGCTGGCTCCCCTGCGCAACGCGCGGGAGCCGATCGAGAACTCCGCCCTTGCGGCGGAACTCGCGGACGGCATTGATGCCTCGCGGGGCGAGGCGGGGTGGGACGAAACGACAGTGGCTTATGAAATCGTAGCGGCAGGCCGCCCGTGAGCGACATCGATCCGATGTCCCTTCCCGAGTCCGGGGATGATTTCCCTGAGCTCCATGGCTCGCGGACCCGACCGATGCCCGTGGTTGCGCGCCTGCTCGCGGACCTCGCGGACCGGACAATCGCGGGGATTCCGGAGGCGGCCGGTGAATCCATTGAGACGGCCCGTGGGTTCGCCCGGCAGGCCGCGCGGGCGGTGGCCTCGCTGGAGGCGGGGAGCGACCAACAGGAGGCCACGGCCAGGGACACGGAAGCGCCTTCCTGCAAGGAGCGCAACGATCGAGTCCGCCGGTCCCGCCTCTGCGGCGAGGCGCGCGAAGCCTCGCGGTCTGCGCTGTGGGGAGCGTGGTCGGCTGATCCCCGGGCAGCCAGTGCCCTCGCGCGGTGTGAAGGCTGGCGCGCACTGGCG
>JAHFSL010000539.1 GCA_023265785.1 Candidatus Coatesiibacteriota bacterium
CCTGCGCCGTCGTCTCCCGGAGCCCCCCCGGCGGCACCGCAGCCACCCGCGCCACCCCTGCCGAAGGCTCCCGCTGCGGTGCCTCCCGTGCCGCCGCCGCCGCCCGCGCCGCCCGTGCCGGTTGCGCCGCCGTTGCCCAAGGCTCCTGTCCCGGTTCCACCGGCACCACCGGCACCACCGCCGCCCGCGCCCGTTGCGCCCCCGCTGCCGAAGGCTCCGGTCCCAGTTCCACCGGCGCCCCCGGCACCGCCGCCGCCCGCGCCGCCACTGCCCAAGGCACCCCCATCGGTTCCGCCGGCACCACCGGCGCCACCTGTGCCCGTCGCACCCGCCATTCCGCCCATCGTGCCGGCGGTGCCCGCACTCCCGGTTCCCGTAACCCCGGTTGCGCCTCCCCTTCCGGCCGTGGCGGCCGCGCCGAAGCCGGTCGCGCCCGTGGCGCCGCAACCCCCTCCGGCCGCACCGGCCGCGACGCCCCTTCCGCCCGCCCCGGAGAAAGTGTCCGTCAGCCTGGAGGGCTCCACCGCCGTGGTGAAGTGGAACCCGGTCCCCGGGAAGAACCTCGCGGGCTATCTGGTCTACCGCGCCTTCCCCGGCGACGATATCGGCGCTCCGCTCATGGGCAACCCGATTGCGGACACGGCGTGGAAGGACCGGACCGCCCAGGAGGGCAAGACCTACGTGTATTGGGTGGTCGCGCAGTCGCTGGAGGGGACCCAGGGTCCGGCGTCGTCCCGGCAGACGGTTGAGGTTCCCAAGTCCGGCGGCGTCGTCCCCTTCTTCTGACCCCCCTCTCCGTTCGCACCCTCATCCTTCTCCTGCTCCCGTTGGCCCAATCGCCGGAGGCATCGGCCGACACCGTGCGCGCGGTCGCCCGCACCGGAGACTTCATCCGGGCCGTCCAGGTGCGGCGGGAGGGGGGCGAGGTGCTCATTCCCCTGTTCGCCGCCGGAAGCCTGCTGGGTGCCGAGGCCCGCTGGGATCCGGCGACCAACCGCTGGTCCCTGCGCAGCCGATCGGTGGGCGCGGTGGGATACCTCGACGAGCCCCTGGTGCTGGTCAACGGCCAGCCGCTCCTCGTGCGCCAACCGCCCCGGCTTGTCGCCCGCCAACCCTACCTGTCCCTGGAGGCGATGCGCATTCTGGGCCGCCACGGATGGGATGCCGAGGTCGCGTGGAACGAGGCCACCCGTGAATTGCTGGTCCGGCCGGCCCAGGCCGGCGGCGCCGCACCGACGACCGGCCGGGTGCGGCCCGCCACCGTCCCCTCCATCCCGCCGGGCGCCCGGGTGGTCGCCCTGGACCCGGGCCATGCCCCCGGCGAGGGGATCCACGGACTGCGGGGGCTCGATGAGGGGGGCCTGGGCCTGCGCCTGGCTCTCGCCGTCGCCGCGACACTGGCGGCCGACGGCCTCGTACCCGTTGTCGTCCGGGAGGGCGGTGCGGACGCGGATCCCCGGGATGTCGCGGGTCTGGCCAACGCTCTGCCCGCGGATCTCTTCGTGGGCTTTCATGCGTCGGAATGGGGAGAACCGGGCGCCGCACTCTGGACCTACGGACTGGTCAACCTGCTCGGCACTGGGTTGACCTTTGAACCCTTTGAGCCACCCGGCGGGTGGGCCCGCGATGCGCTCTCCACCGCCCCCCGCTCCGCGGCGGTGGCCCGCCGGCTGGTGGCCGCGCTGGCGTCCGCCCATGTGCCCGCGCGCGGCCCGCTGGCCGCGCCGCTGGCGGGCCTTGAGGGACTCGCCTGTCCGGCCGTGGCGCTCGAGGTGGAGGGGTTGGCGACACCCGAGGGCCTGGCGCTCGTGCGCGACGATACGGCCCTTCGGACCCTGGCGGAACTCGTGGCGGGCGCCTTGCGCGCCGAACTGAAGGCTGCGGCCGGGACGGCACCGTGAGGCGAGCCGTGATCGTGCTGGCCTGGATCCTCCTGCTGGGGGGCGGCGGCCTCGTTGCCGTGCGGTTCCTGCGCCGGCCTGCGGCCCTCCCCGCCCCGGCAGCCCTCCCGCCGGGTGTCGAGGCCGTCGCCGTCTCGTGCTTCTACCCGGCACGCACGGGGCTGGACCTGGTCGAGGAGGTGCGCCAGTGTCCCCGGGCTGCCTCTCCCCAGGACCGCCTCCGCGGTGTCGTGGACGAACTGCATCGGCCGCCCGTCTCCCCTGCGGCCCTGCCGCTGTTCCCTGCGGGGTCGGCTCCGCGGGCGGTCTTCCTGTCCGCCGAGGGCATGGCGTGCGTGGATGAGCCCGCGGCAGCGATGGACCGGGCCACCGGGCCACGCGACGAGGTCCTGCTGGTCCGGGCCCTGGCACGGTCGGTCCTCCGGGCCTGCCCCGAGGCGCGCTCCCTCGTCATCCTGGTGGACGGCTCGCCGCGGCCGCGGCTGGCGCTCCACCT
>JAHFSL010000540.1 GCA_023265785.1 Candidatus Coatesiibacteriota bacterium
CGTCGTTTTTCGTCCAATTCGGAAGGGCTTGAAGGTTCTTATCTTCTGGTGCGCGTGCCCGGCGGCGAGTTTGGCCAAGACCTTTCCTAACCCAGACACTCTCCTCGATGCCGTCTACGCCCAATTGGCACCAATCCATAGGTTGGTCGTGGTTGAATCCCGGCGGTCTCCGAATGGGTTGCGCCGGGCGCGCATCACCTCCGATCTTGACGCAGGGCGATTCGCTGCCAGACAGGAAGTTCCGGTGGTTCAGAGTATCTTTGTTGATCAGCCTGCTGGGCACTGGCTCCTTCGCCTCGGCGACGGCCGGGAAAGCACGACGCCTGGCGTGCCCGTGGCCACCATGTCCCGCTCGATGTTGCTCCCGGAACCGGCAGAGATCTTTGATCCTTCCCCGGCTCCGCGCTGGAAGGTCCGCAGAGTGGATGCGAAGGGGAGCGATCCTGCGCACGGAATCTTCCTGATCATCCTGACCAATGGCGGCCCGGGCGCGGCGCAGGCCCGGGAGGAATGGCTCGTGCAAGAGACCCCGGCTCTCCTCTTGTCCCGCAAGGTGTTTCCCGTGCACAGCCAGAAGACGCCAGCCGTGGCGGTGACCATCTCCTGGCAGGCGGTCGGGGGCATCCAGGTTCCGGCCACGGTCACGCGCCGGCTGTTGTTTGGCGGCGTCACCCTGGAGACCGTCTCGACCTGGAGGGACGTGGAGGTCAATCCTGTCCTGCCGGGCGACTGGTTCCCCGTGGGTCTGGGGGGCGGGCCGTGAAGCGTATGGTCAGGGGGAGCGCTGCGCTGCTCGTCCTGCTCCACGCCGGCCTTACCCGGGGAGCCGTGAGTTGCGGCGAGACCGTGTTCGACTTCCGCGCCCAGTTTGATACGGCGATATTCTTTGAGCCGCCGGATCCCACCTTCCCAGCAGAGATCACCGGCAATCAGTGCGCAGGGGAATCGCTCCTGACCATCTACGAGCCACCGCCATTCACTTCGAAGAGCCCAACGCCGGGTGTGGCCACGATTCGATGGACGGGCGTGCCCTTGCCCACGGTTCCGCCTGGACAGCGGCTCTATTTTGAGTCCAGGGTGGGGATTGCCGATGGGGGGTTCCTGACGACCGGCGTTGGCGTGACCATCAAAGTGGGCAATCTTTCGGCCACCATGTTCGTCAACCAGTGCCTGTGGCGACCGCTCCAATTGGATGTTACGTCCCTCGCCGGGACGGCGGTCACCATCGACATGGTGACCGATCCCCTCGGGAGCAGTGATTGGGACTGGCTTCACTGGGGCGAGCCCCGGCTTGTGATCCGTCAGGGCCAGCCGGGGTTCGGGTATCCGGAAAACGGGCACCAGGCGATCGGCCCGGCCGGGGTGAATACCCTGACTGGCAACCTCATCTTTTCCGTGCCGGATGTGGTCCTGCCGTTCGCGGGCCTTTCGATCTCCCTGGTCCGGACGTACAACAGCCAGCGGGCGGTGCCCGTGACCCAGTTCGGCGACGACGCCACGGTGTCCGGCACGGCCTTCGTGAGTGTCCTGGGGCCGGGGTGGACGCACAGCCTGCAACTGGCCCTCCAGCCCAAGTTCGATCCCACTTCTGGAGCGACGCTGTTCGTGGAAGAGCGCGGCGACGGGCGCGAACCGGCATTCACGCTGACTCTAACGGGCGCGACGGACAATCCGCCAGGCATCTTTGATGTGTTCTCCTTCAGCGTGACGGGCTATGCCCTGAACCCCGCGGTGACGGGCCGTGGCGCGGTTGTCCGGCACAAGCGCGGGGTGACGAAGCTGTACGATTCCGACGGGGTGTTAAAGCAGATGACCGACCCCAGCGGGAACGCGCTGGTCTTCACCTACGAGGCCGCCGCCGGTGGTGCCCGCCTCATCGCCGTGCTCGCGCAGTCGCCCGGCGAGCCGGCCACGGTACAGGTGACCCTGGAATACAATCTGCTGAATCATCTGGTCAAGGTCAGCGCGCCGGACCCTAGTGGTGCGGGACTGGTGGACACCGTGTACCAGTACACGGTGCAGGGGTTGTTGAGCGACGTCATCGGGCCGGGCGGGATCTACCATGCGCGGTACGAGTACAACAATGCGGGACAGCTCAACCGCAAGCGCGATGCCCGCCAGCCGTCCGGGGCCAAGGCGGTGCGGTACGTCTATGACGCCCTGGGCCGGGTGGGCACCGTCACGACCGACACCCTTCAGCCCATGGCGACCTATGTCTACGCCAGCGACGCTTCGGGCCATGCCCAGACCCGGGTGCAACAGCCGATCGCGATCGGCACTCGGGAGACCACCTATGCGTATGACGCATGCCGGGTGCTGGCCAGGGAGCAGGCCTCCCCGGAGGTCGCGAGTGGCTTCGGCTGGGACGGGCACCGGAACCGAATCTTGATCGGTGA
>JAHFSL010000123.1 GCA_023265785.1 Candidatus Coatesiibacteriota bacterium
CTCCAGGATGGAACACCGGACGGGATCGAGGATCCACCCGAGGAATCCCATGAGGCCGCCCAGCGATCCCGCCAGCCACAGGGCGCCCCGCACCCGCCGACCCACCGTCCACTGCCCCAGCCCGGGGACCAGCATCGAGAGCGCAGCCGCCAGCCAGGGGTCCAGCGGCCCGCGCCCGGTCACGGCCGGGTGCCGGCCAGCGCGGGATGCCGGATGAGCGCGGGAAGGTCGCGCGCGATGAGATCCGGCTTGGCACGCGCCCGGCGGGCGTCACGCCGCGTGTCCACCCCGGTCAGGACCAGCGCGGTCCGCGCCCCTGCCGCCCGGCCGGCGGCCGCGTCAATATCCAGCCGGTCGCCCACCACGAGGCAGTCACGTGCCATAAGGCCCCGCTCCGCGAGGAGGAGGTTGAACAGCTCGGGGCTGGGCTTGCCGATGAGTTCGGACGGCCGGCCCGAGGCCGCCTCCAGGAGTTTCACGAGCGAGCCGGTGCCGGGCAGGAGCAGGCCGCGGCCCGGGTAGGTGACATCGCGGTTGCACGCGACCAGCCGGGCGCCGCGCTGGAGGGCGAGATGGGCACTGCACAGTCCCCACCAGGTGAGGGACCGGTGGAAGGAGACCGCGATGGCGCGGATCCGGGGGTCGGCGCGGCGGTGGCGCTCGAACGCGGCCGCCGTCCGGCACGTCACGGGAACGAGTCCCACGCGGGCCAGTTCCCTCGCGAGCCCGCCGGGCCCGAAGACGAAGACCCGCGCCCCGCGGGGCAGGTCGGCGGCCAGCCGGCGGGCGGTGGCGAATGAGGCATTCATGAGTTCGGCCGCGCGGCAGGGCACGCCCATCCGGGTCAGCCGCCCGGCGAACTGGGCCCGGGTGTGCGTCGCGTTGTTCGTGACGAAGAGCACCGCAATCCCGCGCCGCCGCAGGGCGGCGATGGCGGCCGCCGCACCGGGGATCAGCGTGTGTTCGAGGTAGACCACGCCGTCGAGATCGAGGATGACCGAGCGGATGGGCGCGCCAAGCATGGGAGGGATTATCCCTGAAAACGCACACGCCGCGCGGGTCACGCGCGGCGTGGCGGATGAAACTTAAGGCGGCACCCCCTTCTACCTATCGGTAGAATCGCTCTCACGGCTTTGGGGGCCGCCAGTGACTTGGGATATACCGGGTATCAAAACCGTTGTCAAGGTACGAATCAGTTATTTTTTTCGCGGTGCCCCGCCGGACCCTGACCGCTATATGCCGGGGCGCATTCTGCCACCCCCACCCGTAGGGACCGGGCCGTCAGCGCCAGGCCAGGAAGTTTCTCGCCCGCTCGTACTCCCGGCGGGCCCGTTCCATCCCGGCGGGATTTCCGGCGCGGAACTCCTGGACGGCCAATTCCAGCCACGGGAAGGGTTCGGCGGGCTCACGCCGGGCCGCAACCACGAGCAACCGGGCGGCTTCCGCATTGTGGTGACGGGCGGACAGCAATTCAGCGCGGGCGCGCAGGTCCGCGGCCGAGCCCGGCGCGAGCGCGGCAATGCGGCGGGCGGCCGCTGTCGCAAGATCGAACTGCCCGGCCCCGGCACGGCGGATGCATTCGGCGAGTCGGAGCTCGGGATTGGCGGGAAACAGCGGCAGGAGGTTGTCAATCAGCCGTTCCGCTTCGGCCGGACGCCGCGACCGCAGGAGCGTCATCGTCAGCCGGACGGTTTCCTCCTCGAATCCCGGTGTCAGTCGGTGCGGCTGGGTGATCGGGGTGTCAGACCATGCTGACAGCGTCGCCTCCTGGCCGTGGGACCAGCCGGGCCGGGCATACCGGTCCCAGGAATGAATCCACACGCCCAGCGACCGGTCATCCCAGTCCCAGACCTTCCAGTGGTCGAAGAACATCTCGTCCTGCCACCGGTTGACCAGCACCTGGGTCACCCCGAGCTGGCGGAACCGCTTGTGGAGCTCCCCGGGCGAGCCCGCGGCCCGGGCGAGCGTCAGGGCGAGGGGGCGGCCCTGCAGGGGGGTGATCAGGCAGGGGCGGGCGGGCCGCCAGATCCCGCCCCATGAATTAAGGAAGAGGATCCGGCCACCGGGCGGGACCCGGTCGGCCAGGGCCCGGGTCAGTCGCGACCAGCCGGGGGGATACGAGGACAGGGGGTAGGAACGTCGGTCGAGATACCGGGAGACGGATTCCTCGCCCAGCGCGACGGGCAGGGGGTCCCCATAGGCGGCCCAGCCCACCGGGATGGCCTCGGCCGCCTGCCAGAGGAGGAGGGCGGCGGCGAGGGGGGGGGCGGCACGGCGCCACGGGCCCCCCGCCCCGCCGAGGACCCGGTCGGCCCCCCGCCCGGCCAGGGTGATGGCGAGCGGCAGGACGGGAAAGAGGAACCGCAGGCCGGTGGCGCCCCACGTTCCGGGGAGAAGGAAGAGCGCCAGGGCCGCCGCCTCCCGCACGGACCCGCCGAGGAAGACCAGCGGCGCGGCCAGCGCGGCCAGCGCGCCCGTGGTGCCGTCGGCTCCGGACCCGAGGTTACGCACGGGCAGGAGCCAGGCGAGCCCGGCCAGCTCGAGCAGGCGGTCCAGCGGGCCCCGGTCACCCTGCAGGAGCTCGAGCCGGTAGCGGGCCTCCAGCACCGCATCCCAGCCGCCCGCGGGAAACCACCGCCAGAGGAGTGGATGGACCGGGTTGCCGTGGGTGAGCCAACTGCGGACCAGCCAGGGCGCCGCGGCCAGCGCCATGGCGATGCCCCCCGCGGCACGCCGGCCCCGCAGGAGGGGGGTCAGGGCGGCCGCCAACAGCAGGCCGGTGACCTTGTGACCGGCGGCGAGTCCCGCCAGCGCGCCCACCAGCGCCGCCGGCGCGCCGCCCAGGGCGGCGGCCCAGGCGGCGGCTGCGTACGCCGCCAGGAAGAGGTCGCTGAACGACCGGCCGGCGAAGGCCACGAGGGCGGGTGAGGCCAGCACCGCCAGCACGGCCCACCGGCGGACCCCCGGGCTGGCGGGGCGCAGGGCCACGGCGATGCCCGCGGCGGTCAGCCAGCCCGCGCCGGCGTGGAGCCACGCGATCCCGAAGTCCGTCCCGCAGGCGAGCGGCACGGCATAGAGCATCGTGGCCGCCTGGGGGAAAGCGGAGAAGATATTGCCCGGCTGGGGGCAGATCCGGTGGTGGGTGAGGTCCCACACGCCCAGCCCCAGGTGCGCGACCAGTTCGTCGGCCAGGTGCGGCGGGGCGAACCCGGCGACGAGGGCCGCGCCCTGCGCCCAGCCCGCGGCCGCCAGCCCGGCGGCCAGCCACGGGTCGGCGCGCAGCGCGTTACGGACCCGGGTGAGGACGGCCCGGGGGTCCCGGACCCGGCGCAGGCCGGCCACGGCGCCCGGCGTCAGCAGGACCACGACCATCCCGCGCGAGAACCATCCGGACAGCCCGCATCCGAACGCCGCGAGTCCGATGGTTCCCAGCCCCAGCAGGAGCGCATACAGGGCGGCACCGGGCCGCCGCCGCGGTCCCGCGAGCCACGCGAGCAGGGGAAACCCCGCGGCCAACGCGGCGAGGGCCAGCGCCAGCGCGAGGGTGCCCGCGAGAGCGGCACGCGCGGCCGCCGCCGCCGGCCGGGCCGCCTCCAGCGAGACCAGCGGCGCCCCGAGCGAGGTGAGGTGCGCGTCCAGGGAGAGGGGGTGGCGGGCCGTGTAATTCAGGAGCGCGAGGAGCGCCCACGCGCCCGCCAGCGCGGGGCGGATCAGCCGGGCTTGCGGATCCAGCTGTGTTTCGGGTCGTCGCGGGCGAGCAGGCGGCGGTCGCGGCCGCCGGCGAGCACCCAGAAGTAGTAGAGCCGGTAGCCCGGCGCCGCCACCACCGGGTGGAAGCCGCGGGGCAGGGTGACCACGTCCCCGTCCTCGACGACGAAGACCTGGTCGTACCCGTCCGCGGTGTAGACCCGCTGGAGCCCGAATCCCTGCGCGGGGTCCACCCGGTAGTGGTACAGCTCCTCCAGTTTCGCCTCCGTGGGCGGCGCCTCGACATCGTGCTTGTGCGGGGGCGCGGAGGACCAATTGCCGGGCGGATTGAAGGTCTCGCCGAAGATCAGCCCGCGGGCGTCCAGGTTGTCGACGCCCACGTCATGGACCTCCCGGTACCAGTTGTCCTGTCCGACCTCGCGCACGCGGACATCCGCGGGCCGGAGGGCCCGCGCCGGCCCCCCGGTGGTGGCCGCCGTGCGGCAGACGGCGGCGTGCACGGGGGTCACGGCCTCAATCACGTACCGGGTGTGGGGGGGCAGGTAGATCGCGGACGCCTTGCCGCCGAAGACATCCGCGCGTTCGCCCACGGTCCCGAAATCAAACCCCTCGCCGGAGGCCCTGACGCTCCCGCCGAACAGGTAGAACACGGTCTCCTCGTCCTTGGACCCGTCGCGCAGTTCCTCGCCCGGGGCCAGGGTGACCAGCCCGAAATCCAGGTGATTCAGGTCCTGGTGGCGGCGCTTGACGATCCACCGGAGGCCCTGGCCGGGCTTGGGTTTGAGGTGGGTGGCCATCCGGGCCTATCTTAACCCCCTACCAATGGATCGGGCGGAACTCCTTGGCGTCGGCCGAGGTGTGTGCGCACCACCAGGCCCGGTCCACGAGCCCCATGCGCTGGTAGATCTGCGCGAGGTCCAGCCAGCCCTGCGCGTCCCAGGCCTCGCGTGCGAGGACGCGCTCCATCAGCGCGGCGGCTTCGGCATTGCGGCCCTCCACTCCGGCGACCGCGGCCCGGGCGCGCAGGGCGATCAGCGTCCCCGGGGCGAGGCGCTCCACCTGGCCGGCGTACTCGCGGCCCGCGGCCGGTTGACTCTTGTGCAGGGCGGTTTCCTCCGCCCGGAACCAGAAGGCGGGATCGCCGGGAAACATCGCGAGCATGGATTGGAGAAACGCGTCGGACTGCTGGTAGTCCCCCTTGCGGATCATGTAGGAGAGGAGCTTGTAGCCCTCATCCTGCAGGCCGGGCACCAGCTCCCGGGACGGTGGGCCCGGCCGGTGGGAGAGGGCGTATACCTCGAACTGGTTGATCCGGTGCCAGATGCGGACCGGGTACCGGTGCCAGTAGTCCCGCCAGCGCACCGCCTCGGCGCCGGCCTTCCAGTCCCACATCTTCCAGAAGTCGAAGTAGATGTCGTTGTACAGCCGGTTGACGACGACGTGGGTGATTCCGAGCTGGCGGAACCGCCGGGCGATGCCCTCGGGGGTGGCGGCCTCCCGCGCGAACTGCATCGGGAGGGGCCGCCCCTGGAGCGGGTTGAAGTAGGCGCGCCGGGGCATCCACAGCGTCCCGCCGTACCCGCCCAGCACGAGGACGCGGGCCCCCGGCGGCGTCGAGCGATCAATGGCCGCCATGAGCTGGGGGTAGCTGGGGGGAAAGTAGATCGGCGGATACAGGGCGTGGGCCTGCCAGCGGGCCTCCGATTCCTGTCCGAGCAGGACCGGCAGGGGATCATCGTAGCCCTGCCAGAATGCGGGATAGTATTCCACGGCCTGGAACCAGAGCAGGGCGCAGAATCCGGCCGCGGCGGCCCCTGCAAGCCGGCGGCCGGCCCGGACCTCCCCGATGCGGCGGGCCGCGATGAGCGTCATGAGCGGTGCAAGGGGCAGGAGGAAGCGCAGGCCGGACGCGGTGAAACTCACCGGGAGGAAGTACAGCGCCAGCGCGAGCATGTCGCGCCAGGAGGCGCCCAGCAGGACGAGGGGCAGGGTCATGCCCATGAGGGCCCCGGGGATGCCGTCGGGGCCGCTCCCGGCGCCCAGGATGGGGGTGTTCCAGAGCTGGACGGGCAGGTTGAGGAGCCGCTGGCGGAAAATAAATTCTCCCTGCATCTGGTCCTTCTTGAGCCGCCAGTCCTGGTGCTCGTCCCAGCCCAGCCCACCCAGGATTCGCCAGAAGAACGGGAAGACGGGATTGCCGATCAGGATCCAGTTCCGCGCAAACCAGGGGGCGATGGTGACCGCCGCGGCGGCGGCTGCAATGGCCAGCCGGCGGGGCCCCAGGAACGGAATCAGCATGAGGCCCGTCAGCAGGCCGGTGTACTTGGAACTTCCGGCCAGCCCCGTGAAGACGCCGGCCAGCACGACCAGGGCCGTCGCCTCGCGGCCGCCGGAGCGCGCCGCGCGCTGGGCCGCGAGCATGGCCGCCGCGGCGTAGGCGATCAGGAAGAGGTCGTTGAACCCGCGGCCCGCGATCCCCGCCGTTGCGGGCACGGTCAGGGTGGCGAGGAGGGCCGCGCGCCGGGCCCAGGCCGGCTGGCGGTCGAGCAGGTGCCAGAGTCCCCAGGCGGCGACCAGGGCCAGGACCCAATGCATCCCCTTGACACCGAATTCAAGGCCGAAGGCGAGGGGGGTCCCGTACACCATGGTGGCCAGCTGGGGATTGAACTCGAGCATGTTGGACGGCCAGGCCACGGCCTTGCGCGTCCACAGGTCCCAGCGGGCGAACCCGAGGTGGTAAATGCTCTCGTCGGAGATGTGCGGCGGGGAGGCGGCGGAGAGGAGCGACCCGGCCTGCGTCAGGGCCACGGCACCCAGCCCGATGAGGACCCAGCCGGGCGGCCGCGCCATGAACGGGTGCGGCAGGCGGGGCGGGGACCGGCGTGACGCCAGCAGGGCCGCCGTGATTCCGGCGGCCAGCAGGGCGGCATACATGCCGGCGGTGTAGAACCCCAGCGCCCCCGCCGCCCAGGCCACCAGCCCGTAGGCGCCCAGCCCGAGCAGGACGGCGTAGAAGGTCCGCTCCCGTGGCCGCCGGCCCGTGACGCCCAGCCACGCCGTGGCGGGTGCCCCGCCGCCCCACATGGCCGCCAGCTGGAGGCTGATCAGGGCGGCCGCGGCGCCCAGCTCGCCCGCGTGGGCAAACAGGCCGCGGGCCGTGAGGGCCGCCAGCGGGACAAGCGTCACGGAGAGGATGTGGTGGTTGGTGAGGTCCAGCGGCCGGATCTGAACATAGGACACCAGGGCGAGGGCCGCCCAGAGCGCGGCCGCCAGCCCGCCGTAGGACAGGGCGGGGGCCACGGGCTGTGCGGGCTTCGCGGCGGGACGCGCGGACGGCCTGACTTTCAACGTTCCCTATAATACTCGCCGTGTCCCGTGCGCTCATCCGAAACTTCTGCATCATTGCCCATGTGGACCATGGCAAGTCCACGCTGGCCGACCGCCTGCTGGAGGATACCGGGACCGTGGCGCACCGGGAAATGCGCGCCCAATT
>JAHFSL010000124.1 GCA_023265785.1 Candidatus Coatesiibacteriota bacterium
TACTTCTTCTGGAAGGCCGTCAGGGTGTCAATGGGCAGGCCCATGGACTTGAGTTTCAGCCGGGCCACATCCGCGTCAATGTTGTGCGGCACGGGATAGACCTGGCGCTTGAGCGTCCGCGCCTTCCGGGTCAGGTACTCCACGGAAAGCGCCTGGTTGGCGAAGGACATGTCCATCACGTTCGCCGGATGCCCCTCGGCCGCCGCCAGGTTGACCAGCCGGCCCTCACCGATGAGGTGAATCCGCTTCCCACTGCGCAGGTGGTACTGCGTGATGACGCCCCGGATGGTGCGCTTGCGCACCGCGAGCTTCTCGAGTGCCGCCGTGTCAATTTCGACGTTGAAGTGCCCCGCATTCGCGACGATGGCCCCGTCCGGCATGGCGAGCAGGTGTTCCTTGCGGATGACCGCCGCATCGCCGGTCACGGTGATGAAGATGGAGCCCTCGCGCGCCGCCTGGGCCATCGGCATCACGTCAAAACCGTCCATCGCGGCCTCCAGGGCACGGTGGGGGTCCACCTCGGTGACGATGACATGGGCCCCCAGCCCCTTGGCCTTGCCTGCCACGCCCCGGCCGCACCAGCCGTACCCCGCCACGACCAGCTTCCGCCCTGCGATCAGGACGTTCGTCGCCCGGATGATCCCGTCCAGCGACGACTGCCCCGTCCCGTACCGGTTGTCGAACAGGTACTTGGTCTGGGCGTCGTTGATGGCGATCATGGGAAACCGCAACTTGCCGTGTTCGGCCATCGCCCGCAGGCGAATAACGCCGGTCGTCGTCTCTTCCGTGCCCGCTACGACGCCACGGAGGAGGTCCTTGCGCTTGGTGTGAATCAGGGTCACCAGGTCGGCGCCGTCATCCATCGTCAGGTTGGGCAGCACGCCCAGTGCCCCCTCGATGTCCTGATAATACGATTTCGTGTCCGTTCCGTGCACCGCGTAGGTCGGGATCCCCTCGTTCAGCGTGAGGTGGGCCGCGACATCGTCCTGGGTGGACAGCGGATTCGAAGCGCACAACCGAACTTCCGCGCCCCCGTCCCGCAGGGCGAGCATGAGGTGCGCGGTTTCGGTGGTGACATGGAGGCAGGCGGCAATCCGCTTGCCCTTGAGCGGCTTCTGGCGGCGGAACCGGGCGCGAATATCCGCGACGACCGGCATCTGTTCGATGGCCCAGTCCACCCGCTCGCGTCCCTTGGCTTCCAGTGAGGGATCCTTGATGTGGCCGGTCACGGGATCAGACTCCCGCGGCGCGGCGGAGCGCCGCGGCCTTGTCGGTCTTTTCCCAGGTGAACGTCGGCTCGTTGCGGCCGAAGTGGCCGAACGCCGCGGTTGCCGTGTAGATCGGCCGGCGCAGTTTCAGGTGCCGGATGATGCCCAGCGGCGTGAGGTCAAAATGCTTTCGGATGAGATCGAGGATGAGGGAGGGCGGCACCCGCTCCGTCCCGTAGGTCTCCACGGAGATCGAGACGGGCTCGGCCACACCGATGGCATAGGCCAGCTGGACCTCGAACCGGTCCGCCAGGCCCGCCGCCACGATGTTCTTCGCCACATACCGGGCGGCGTAGCACGCCGACCGGTCCACTTTCGACGGATCCTTGCCGGAGAACGCACCGCCCCCGTGCCGGCCCATGCCGCCGTAGGAGTCCACGATGATCTTCCGCCCCGTCAGGCCGGTGTCGCCCTGCGGGCCGCCCACCACGAACTTGCCCGTGGGATTCACATGGAATTTCGTCTTCTTGTCGAGCATCGACCGGGGAATGATGGGGCGGATGATCTTCTCGATCACGCCTTCCTTGATCTTAGCGTGGGACACATCCGGATGATGCTGGGTGGATACGACCACGGTGTCCACACGCGCGGGTCGGCCGTCAATGTACTCGACGGACACCTGCGATTTCCCGTCCGGCCGGAGGAATTTCAGGTCACCCCGGCGGCGGGCCTGCGACAGCCGGCGCACCAGCTTGTGCGCCAGGATGATCGGCATGGGCATCAACTCCTCGGTCTCGCGGACCGCGTAGCCGAACATCATCCCCTGGTCCCCCGCGCCGCCCTTGTCCACGCCCATGGCGATGTCCGGCGACTGCTTCTGGATGGCCGTCACCACGCCGCAGGTGTGGTAATCGAAGCCGTGCCGGGCATTGTCGTAGCCCACATGCTGGATGGTCCGGCGAACGATGGCCGGGACGTCGGCATACCCCGTGGTGGTGATCTCCCCGGCCACGTACACCACCCCCGTGGTGATGAGGGCCTCGCAGGCCACGCGACCGCGGGGATCCTGGCGGAGGATGTCGTCGAGGATGGCATCCGAGATCTGGTCACAGATCTTGTCGGGGTGCCCTTCGGTCACGGATTCGGACGTGAACAGGGTGCGCTCGCTCATGGCGTGTGGTCTCCTTGGACTGGAAGGATCGTCAGCGCTTGGTCCACTGCGGGCGGCGCCGGGCGCCGCGGATGCCGTACTTCTTGCGCTCCACCATCCGCGGATCGCGGGTCAGCAGGCCGCCCGTCGACAGGGGTGGACGGAAGTCCGGTTGCCAGGCCGCCAGGGCCCGGGAAAGGGCCAGCCGGATCGCCCCGGCCTGCGAAGCCAGGCTCGCGCCGTTCACGGAAATCACCGCATCAAACCGCTTGACGGTTCCCGTGGCCACGAATGGCTGGTTGATTTCGTCGAGCAATTTGGGACGGCGCAGGTAGGCGGCCGGTTCCCGCTCGTTGATGGTCATCCGCCCCATCCCCGGCCGGATCGTGGCGCGCGCGACAGCCGTCTTGCGGCGGCCCACGCCGAATCCGCGGTCGCCGTCACGCCGGCTGGTGGCGGTCTGGGCCCGGACGGGCAGGGGGGCAATCGCCGCCACGGCGGCCGTCACCGGGGCATCGGCCCCCAGCGATTCGGCCAGCGGCGCGGTTGCGGCCACGGGGGTGTCGTCCGCGGTGAGGCTCATAGCGCGATCGCCGTCGGCGCCTGGGCCGCGTGCGGATGGGTCGTGCCGTGGTACATCTTGAGGGAGCGGATCTGCTTGCGACCCATGCGCGAATGCGGGAGCATCCCCCACACGGCCCGGCGCAGGGCCCGTTCGGGGCGCTTCGCCATCAGGTCGTGGTAGGGCGTGAGGCGCAGGCCGCCGGGATACCCGGTGTAGCGCTTGAACATCTTCTGGTCCAGCTTGCGCCCCGTCAGCCGAATCTTGTCCACGTTCACGACGACGACCACGCTCCCCTGGTCCGCGTGCGGGGTGAACGAGGGCAGGTGCTTGCCCCGTAGCCAGGTCGCCACGCGCGTGGCCAGCCGCCCGAGCACCTGGCCCTCGGCGTTGACGAGCACCCAGCGCTTCTTGGCCTCATGGGGCTTGACGGTGGTGGTCCTGAGTCCTGCCATTGGAAGAAGGAAGACTATACCATCCGCCGGTTTTCGCGGTCAAGGGCTTTGCTGGCGGCGGCCAGGGCTTCCTCCCGGGTCCCCGCCTTCCCCAGAGCCACGGCCTCCTCCACGGCCTTGAGAAGCACCCCGATGACCGGCCCCGGCTTGAGAGCGAAGGCTTTCATGAGGTCATGCCCGGTCACGAACCGCTGGGCCGGCGTGCGCGCCAGCGCCGCCCGCCGGACCGCAAGGATCCGGGCAATGACCACCCGGTGCCGGGGCGCCTTGATCCCCCGCCCGTGGTGGGTCGCCATCCGGTCCGCCGAGGCATGCAGGAAGAGCTCGAAGACCTCGTTCCCCGCATCCCGCAGGAGCCGCCAGGCCGCCTTGTCGGAGATGGCTCCCCGCGTCGCACCCAGGTAGCCCGGCCGCAGGTGCAGTTCAATCAGGTGCGCGACGATGGCCACCTCGGTCTCCGCACAGTGGAGGCGGTCGCGCAGGATGGCCCGGGCCCGCTTCGCCCCGCGGTGCTCGTGCTCAAAGAAATGCACCTCGCCCCCCTGGCGGGAGACGGTCTCGGGCTTGGCGATGTCGTGCAGGAGCAGGGCCAGCCGCAGGAGTGCCCGCCGCGACCGGCCGGGCACGGGCTCCGCGGCCAGGTGGGCGGACATTGCGGCGGCCTCCTGCCGGTAGTGCAGGCGGATCCTGGCCAGCAGGCCGTCCAGGTGGCGGAGGGCCTCCAGCGTGTGGGCCAGGACATTCAGGGTTTTTCCGCCAGGGACCCGCACCGCGCGCATCCGCTCCACCTCGGGGAAGGAGGCCCGCAGGACCCCCAGCCGGTCCGCCGCCTCCAGCGCGGGCACGGCCCGGTCCAGCGCCAGGATCTTGAAGAGTTCGTCACGGACCCGTTCGGCCCCGGCCTTCTTCACCAGCCGGGCCTGGCCCCGCGCCAGCCGCCCCGTGGTGGGGTCGAGCCGGAAGCCCAGGGCCGCCGGGAGCCGGGCCGCCCGCCACAGGCGGACAGGATCATCCCGGAATGCCCTCGGCCCGCAGGCCCGGACGACCCGTTTGCGCAGGTCCTTCATCCCACCGCACGGGTCCAGCATGACCGGAGCGTCACCCAGCGGCAGGGCGACTGCCAGCGCATTCACCGTGAAATCCCGGAGCCGCAGGTCGGCCTCGATGGTCGCGGCCCGCAGGGGGGTGAAATCCACGGTCGTGTCCGCCACCACCACCCGGATCAGCCGCCCGTCACCCAGCGGAACGAGGGCCCCGCGGACGGCGTCGGCAAACGCCTTGCCCACGGCGTCCGCCCGACCCCGCGCCACGGCCACGTCCAGGTCCTTGACGGGCTTTCCGCGCAGGGCATCCCGGACCGCCCCTCCCGCCAGGTACAGCCCCGGGTGTCCGCCCGCAAACCGGTCCAGCGCCTCCGCCAGCGGGCCGAGCGCCCGCCGCAGTCCGGCACCGGTCAGGATCCAGCCCTCCGCAGTTCGGCGGCCTTCGCCTCGGGGATGGTGTCGTTGATGAAGGTGCCGGCACCGGCCTCGCATCCGGCCAGGAATTTGATCTTGTCCCGGGTCCGGTGCGGCGGGTAGAACTCGATGTGGAAATGATGGGATGGGTGGCGTCCGCCATCCGTCGGCGTCTGGTGCATGAGCATGATGTACGGCATCGAGATTCCCCAGAGCCGGTCGTACTTACGCAGGATAGTCCGCAGGGTGCCCGCCAGGTCCCATTGCTCGGCCTCGGTCATCTGGCCAAGATGGCCCAGGTGCCGGCGGGAGGCGATATGGACCTCGTAGGGGTACCGGGCGAAGAAGGGAATGTACGAAATAAATGATCGCGACAAAGTCACGATACGACTCCGACCCGCGATTTCCCCCTTCACCAGGTCACAGAGCAGGCACCGCCGGTGGCGCGTCCGGTACCGCCGTTCCGCGGCCAACTCGGTCCGGACCCGGGGCGGGATGAACGGGAAGGCGTAGATCTGGCCGTGCGGGTGCGTCAGCGTCACCCCGACCGCGGCCCCCTTGTTCTCGAAGATGTAGACATATTTCACATCCGGCCGCTCCGCCAATTCGCGGTACCGGTCCGTCCAGACCTTGACCAGCCGATAGACCTGTTCGCGCGAAGCCTGCGCCAGCGTCGTGTCGTGCCGCTTGGAGTACAGGACCACCTCACAGGCGCCCCCGCTCCGGGCCCGGCGCCCCAGCTCCGCCCCCCCGACGGGACCGGACAGCGGGCCGCCGCGCTGAAACGACGGGAACCGGTTGTCCAGTGTGAGGAACTCGAAATCCATGGTGAGGCCCTCGGCCCCCCCCGGGCAGAACGGGCAGGCCGCAGTCGTATCCGCCTTTCCACCGAGGGCAATCGGCCGCACCTGCCGGTGCGCCGCCACCGCCACCCATTCCTCGAGCAGGGGGTGCCAGCGCAGTTCAGACATGGAGCCCCCGACCCCGGAACCAATCCACCGTGCGCCGGAGCCCGACCTCCAGTGCGATCTCCGGAGTCCAGCCCAGGACCCGGTTGGCCTTGTCCCAGGCCACGCACGAGCGACGGACATCGCCCGGCCGGGCCGGCCCGTGCTCTTCAGCCGTCGGGGCCCCGGTGATCGCCTTCAGGCTCCGGAACAGGGTGTTCACACTGCTCTCCACGCCGGTGCCAATGTTGATGCCTTCCCCGTCGCCCTTTTCAAGCGCCAGCACGCTGGCCCGGGCCACGTCACCGACGTAGACATAGTCGCGGAGGAACTCGCCGTCTCCATGGATGACGATCTTCCCCCCGCCCAGCATGCGCTCGACAAAGATGGCCACCACCCCGGACTCGCCGTGGGCGTCCTGCCGCGGACCGTACACATTGGCGTAGCGCAGGGCGGTGAAGCGCATCCCGTGGTTGGCCTGCCAGGTGCGCAGGTACAGCTCCGTCGCCACCTTGGCGACGCCGTAGGGCGAGGAGGCGTCGAAGGGCAGGTCCTCCGTGACCGGCTGGCGGTCGGTGTTGCCGTACACCGTCCCGCCCGACGAGGCGAAGATCACCTTCTTCACCCCCGTGGCCGTGGCGTATTGCAGGAGGCGGAGAATGCCCAGAATGTTGGTGGTGGCGTCAAGGATCGGGTCCTTGACCGAGACCGGAACCGACATCTGGGCGGCATGGTGGTTCAGGACATCAAACTTCCCCTCCCGGAAGACCCGCTCCACGGCGGGGTCGTTGATGTCGAGGTTGTGCACGGTCACGCCCGCGGCAATGTTGGCCTGCTTCTTCCCGGCTTCCCAGTCGAGGATGCTGACCGCATGGCCGGCCGCGAGATAGGCGTCCGCGATGTGCGACCCGATGAACCCGGCCCCGCCGGTCACGAGAATCCTCATCCGGCTCCCTTCCCCGTCCTTTTCTTTCGTTGAAACCGGTAGAAAATAAACACCCGTCCGTCACCGCGGCGGATGGCCTGCCGCTCCATCGTGAGGGCGGGCGGGCCGGCCTTCCGGACCCGGCCGCGCCGCTTCCCTTTCACCCCCGGACCAGCCAGTCGGGCCGCAGGAGGGTCTTGCCGGCGACGGGAATCTTGAGGACCGGCCAGCCGGGGGTCGCGGTGATGACTTCCGGACCCTTCGCCGTCACCAGGATGGTATCCTCCGACTTGGTGCCGGCAATCGAGGGATTCCAGGCCAGCGCCATGCTGGCCTCGATCTTCATTTCCCGCGGCGTTTCCGGGTTCACGGTAAATTCGCGCTCCATGTACCCCGTCGGCCCGCCCTGGTGGTGGTGGCGCCACTCGTTGGGAAAACCGGCCTGCGAATAGGCCGCCTGCGCCTTCTCGAACACCTCGACAAAGGGG
>JAHFSL010000541.1 GCA_023265785.1 Candidatus Coatesiibacteriota bacterium
CCGCCCGCGTCGTTGTACCAGTCCAGAGGCTTCTCCGGCCACCCCCCGATACTGAGCGCGGTGCCCTTCGGGCCCCGCGCGATCGCGAGATTGTTATAAACCTTTCCGTACTCAAAGGTCTCCACCAACCCGATGGGGGGACTGTCATGTTCCGAGATGCAGTACCGCATGATGTTGTACCGGCTTTCCATCGGGTACCCGCGGTACTGGATCCAGCCTGACCCCTGCATGAGGTACCCGACCCCCTCGTTGTGGTGGGAGTAGCAGTCCTCCATCGTGCAGGCCTCGCAACTCCAGTCAATGTCGAACCCGCCGGCATCCGCCTCGTGGCCCCGCCAGGCCTCACAGTGGCGCATCGTCACATTGATCGCATTCCAGCACCAAATGTTGATCACGATGTTGTTGTACCCGACACAGTGGTCAATCAGCCCATTCTGGCCGCCGCTCATGTATATCCCGCCGGTGCCGCGGTTTTCCCATGCCGTGCAGTACTTGATCACCCCGTTCCGGCAACCCACCTGGTCATTGCCGTGCATCCCGATCCCGTCACCCCCGTTGCCATAGGCCAGGCAGTTCTCAATCCAGACGCCATCGCACCCGTTGTCCTTGTCACCCGTCGGCCCCGCCCGGATCCCCGCCCCGCCATTGTCACAGGCGATCACGTTGTAGACGTGAAATCCGGTGGGCTGGGGCCGGCCCTCCACCGATTCGATGGAGATCCCCGGCTTGCCGTACGTGGGGTCACTGGTGACCTCCAGGTCCTGGACTGTCCACCAATCCTGGTCACGCAGCCAGACACCGGGGTGGTTGATCCCGTCGATCTGGGGACGGTCCCCCCCCTCCGGGCCATAGGCCCCGATGCTGATCGGACTGGACCGTGTCCCGGACCCGTGGGGCGCGAGCCCCTCCGCCCAGGCCCCCCCGCGCTTGAGAAGAATGGCATCGCCGGGCAGGAAGGTCACGCCGTTGACCCGGCCGAGTGTCCGCCACGCCGTGGATGCCGACATCCCGGTGGCCGAATCATCCCCATGCTCCGCGTCCACGTAAAAGGACCGGGTCGCCTTGATGGCCGGAGAGGCCCAGCCCTTCCTGAATCCGTCCTGGGTCCGGTCGCCCATGGGGAACACCGCCCGGCCGCCGCCGGGATCATTGGTGTGGTCGAGGGTCTCCCCCAGCGGTTTGGCGGAGAAATAGAGCGTCAGCGCGATCCGGTCCACCTTGACGTCGCCCTCCACGCTCTTGAGGGTAAGGAGATGCTCGCCGGGATCATCCACATGCACCGAGGCCTTGTGCTTGGGCTGCATGGAGACGTTCAGCCACTGGCCCTTCGCATACGGCGGGATCAGCATCCGGCTCCGTCCACTGTGCAGCTTCTGCACCCCGTCCAGGTCCCAGGTCAGCACGCCCCCGTGCGGCCCATCGGCCGAGGCCTTGATCCACAGGTACCAGACACCCGGTGCGCCGAACCTGATGGTCCGGACCATCGCGCCCTCCTTCCCGTTTTTCACCATTCCGCCATCCACCAGGAGAGGCAGCTTCTCCCCGCCGTAGACTTTCGGCGGCGGGGCGGGCGGTGGGTCTGCGGCGGGCGACGGGTTGGCAAACAGAACCAGGATGGAGACTGCTGCCAGGGTGGAATTCATAACGCGGCCATCATAGCCGATCCCCGCGCAACCGCTTGAGTCGTTGCATATTGGGAAGATCGGGGCCCTTTCCATCGAACCCGGGGGTCTCGAGAATGAACGGCAGGTGTGCCACCGCGGAGTGAACCAGCAGCGCCCGGAATCCTGCCTCGCCAATCGTCCCCTCGCCGATGTTCTCGTGCCGATCCTTGTGCGAGCCCAGCTCGACCTTGGAATCATTGGCATGGATGCCGGCGATCCGGTCCCAGCCGATGGCCGAGCTCACATCGGCGGCGAATTGGTCCACCCCGGCGGCAGTGCGCAGGTCCCAGCCCGCGCCAAACGCATGGGCGGTATCCAGCCACACGGCCACCCGGCGATCGCCGCCCAAGGCGTCCAGAACCGCCCGGAGGTCGGTCAGTTGCGCGCCGACCGACCCCCGCTGACCGGCGCTCTGTTCCAGCGCGAGGGTCACGCCCGCTGGCCAGTCCTGCAGCACGGCCCGCAGGCCCTCCGTCACCCGGGAAACACCGTCCGACCCATCCGCCCCCACCGCCTGGCCCGGGTGCAGGATCACCGTGGACCCGCCCAGCGCCGCGGTCCAGCGCGCGGTGTCCGCGAGCATGGTCGAGCTTTTCGCCATGAGCGCCGGATCCGTGGTGGCGAAATTCATGAGATACGAGCCATGGACAAAAACCCGGCGGCCCACCATCCCCTGCCGGAACGCCGCCAGGTCCGCCTCACGGTGGGACTGGTGGGTCCACGCCCGG
>JAHFSL010000542.1 GCA_023265785.1 Candidatus Coatesiibacteriota bacterium
GGGGCGAGTCCGACTCATCGCCGCGCACGGCGTAGGTGGGACAGGTGGGCGAGCAGAACCCGCAATGGATGCAGGCCATCAACTGCGATTCGTCAGCCACCAGCGGGCGGGTCGTCATCAGGTGGCCGGGGTCAGCCGGGCCTGGGGATCAAACACCCGGCGCAGGCCCCCTTCCAGGGCGAGGCGGTCGCCACCCAGTCCGGGCTCGGCCTGGGCGAGGGGGAGAGGACCCCGCTCCTGGACCGCCCAGCCCCCGTAGCCGGCGCAGATGGCGTCCACCCGCCCGAGCAGGTCGCGGGCCTCGGCGGCCGCGAAGGCCCGGCCCGGGGCGATGCGGATGACGCCGGTGCCGGCATTGGCGACCACGGGCCCCTCCACGGCCTCCAGCAGGGCCGGCACCTTTGTCCGGGGCACGCTGGCCCGCAGGATCAGGCCGGGAATTTCCCACGGGGCCCGCGCCTGCTCGGCCAGGAACGGGCGGACACTCGCCCCCCGGTGCTCGGCCGCATGGCGGCCGTCCGCCACCGCCGCCAGGATCCGCTCCCGCTGGGAACCGACGGATTCCCGCAACCCCTCCGCCCCGGCCACCAGGGTGTACGCACCCCACCGGCCCCGGACCTCAAGGAAGGAAAGGTCCAGCCGCGCCTCGCGCAGGCGCGCCAGCGCGGCGCCCAGCGCGGGGACCGCGGCGTAGTCCACGGACACCGCGATGGCATCCTCGGGCAGGGGCTTGCTCTTGAGCACCACCTCGGTGATCACGCCCAGGTCACCGCGCGAGCCGAGGAAGAGGCGGGTGAGGTCGTAGCCGGCGACATTCTTGACCACCCGGCCGCCGGGCCGGATCGTGCGCCCGTCGGCCAGCGCCACGGTGAGCCCGAGCACATGATCCCGGGGCATGCCGTGGCCCAGCCGCCGGGGGCCCGCAATCCCGGCCGCCAGAATGCCGCCCACCGTCTGCCGGTCCGGCCAGGGCAGGTCCCACGGTACCTCCTGCCCACCCGTCGCCAGCTGGGCCTGGAGCGCCGCAAGGGTGACTCCCGCCCCGACCTTGATGACCAATTCGGCGGGCTCGTGGAAGACTGTCCGGGTCAGCGCGCCGGTGTGCAGGAGGACGTCCGGCGCGGGCCGGCCGCCGCCCAGGTCCAGCAGGCACCCGCCCCCGACCGGCCGGATGGACCGGCCCGCCGCGGCCGCCTCCCCGAGCATCGCGGCGGCCTCCTCCGGGGTGCCCGGCCGCAGGGCCCCGGGCGCGGTCATGCCGCCGCCTGCTTGCGCGGGAACACATCAAAGCAGGTCGCGCCGCCCGGCAGGAGCTTGCACGGGTTGCTCCGTCCCGCGGGATCGAAGAGCGCCTTCACGCCGCCCATGACCGCCAGGTCGGCGGCGCCGAACTGCTCGGGCATGAAGTCCACCTTCTCGATCCCGATCCCGTGCTCGCCGGTGACGCTCCCCTCCAGCGCGATGGTCTGGTGGACGATCTCGTGTGACACCTCCATCATGCGTTCCAGTTCCCCCGGCACCCGCTCATCGAAGAGGACCAGCGGGTGCAGGTTCCCGTCCCCCGCGTGCAGGAGGTTGGCGATCCGCAGGCCGGAGCGCAGGGCCATCGCCTTCAGCGCCGTGGCCATCTCAGGCAGGCGGGTGCGCGGGATCACGACATCGAGGGTGCAGTAGCTGGGCGAGAGCCGGCCCACGGCCGCGGCGGCCTTCTTCCGGCCCGCCCACAGCCCGGCGCGCTCGGCGGCAGTCGTGGCGGCCCGAATCTCCGTCGCCCCCACGCTCCGGCACAGGTCGCCCACCCGGGCCGCCTCCCGATCGAGCCCCTCATCCGGGCCGTCGAGCTCGATGAGCAGGACGGCGCCGGCATCCAGCGGAAGCCCGAGGTGAAACGCCTGTTCCACCGCGGTGATGATCAGGTGGTCCATGAGTTCCAGCGCCGCCGGGATGATCCCCGCGGCGATGATCGTGGAGACGCCCTGCATCGCCGCCTCAAAGGTCGGGAAAACGGCCAGCAGGGTCCGCCAGGCGGGGGGGATCGGTGTGAGGCGTACCCAGATTTTCGTCACGACCCCCAGCGTCCCCTCCGAGCCCACCAGGAGGCCCCGCAGGTCCAGTCCGGGGGCATCCTCGCAGGGGCCTCCCGCGACCACGATCCGCCCGTCCGGCAGGACCATTTCCAGTCCGAGGACATGGTTGGTCGTCACCCCATATTTCAAGGTATGCGGACCGCCCGAGTTGTTCCCGACATTCCCGCCGATGGTGCAGGCCTGCTGGCTGGATGGGTCAGGGGCGTAGCAGTACCCGAACGGCTCCGCCGCGCGCGTCAGGTGCAGGTTCACCACGCCCGGCTCGACCACGGCGTAGCCGTCCGCGGGGTTGAGCTCAAGGATG
>JAHFSL010000543.1 GCA_023265785.1 Candidatus Coatesiibacteriota bacterium
CGGAGTACATCGCCTTCCTAGTGTAGCGCGTAGAATACGGGCATGACGCGCTTCACCCTGCTGGCGGCGTTGCTGGCCGCGCCCGCGGCCCGCGCCGCCTCCCCCGCGCCCGCCGCGTCGCCGGTGGCCGTCTCCTCCACCTTCGTGGCGGTGGACGCGACCCGCATCTCCCTCACCGGCGACCCGTTCACCGCCTCACCGTTCACGGCGGAACACCTCGGGATCGTGCCCTTCGGCCGCTGGGTCAACGGCATCGTCCTGCAATCGGTCCAGCACGGGTTTTCGTTCTCGGCCAACCTGGAGCAGTGCTCCATCGCCGGGTGCGTGGTCACCAACGAGGATGCCACGCGCGTCCTGATTGCCCGGGAGGGCATCGCGGATGCCATCCGCATTCCCCTCTACGATGACGGCTGGCAGAGGAACGGGACCGCCGCCATCTCCGAGGAGGGCCGCGTGGCCATCCCCGTGGCCGGACCGGGCAACCGCCGCGAAATCTGGGTCCTGAAGCCCCACCAGGGCTCCTACCGGATGGACAAGCGCATCCCGCACGGCATCCTCGAACCGCCCGTGGCCCGGTGGCGCGACGAGGACCTCTTCCTGCTGGTCAAGGGGGGGACGGGATACGAAGCACGCCGGGTCAACCTCGATTCGGGCCGCGTCAACCCGGCCGGCCTCATTGATCCCTGGTGCTGGCGCTGCATCGGCGGCGGCGGCGACCACTGGGCGGCGGGGTTCGGCGGCGAGTCGGCCGACACCCTTGCCGGCCTGCAGGCCGTGCCGCTGTACACCCGGAGCGGGGACACCGCCTGGCTCGAGATCAATTCCGCCGCGCGCCCGATGACGTCGGGAGGGCTGTCCTCGCCCGTCAGGATCGTCGTGGACTGCCTGGGCCGGTTCTGCGTGGTGAGCGGCATGGGCGAGGAAACCTGGTGCCTGCGCTTCTCACCAGAAGGCGCGCTCACCCATGCCAGCAAGCTGAGCGGAAATGTCGCGGGTGATGCCAAATCCGTCCAGGTGGACGAGCGCGGCCGGTTCTACTACCTCGAGACCGAGATGAGCGAGGACGGCATGAGCCCGGCCCGCATGCACCTGGTGCGGTTGCGCTGACCGCCTAGTCGGCCTTGGAGGCTGACGGCGCCACCGGAGCCGCGACGGGGGTCGCGGACGGGACAGCGGGGGCGGACAGTGCGGTCGGCGTCGCGGTGGCCGGGGCCGACTCGGCGAGTTTGGTAGCCGTCACCGACGGCATGGCGGCCGTGGACGAGATCGCCGCCGTCGCGACGGTGGCTGACAGCGCGACGGGCGCCGCCGCAGGGGGCGGGGTCACGGGTGCGCCCTTGAGCGTGTCGCCCTTCTTCGGGGCGGCACCGCCGAGGACGGCGGGCAGGCTGGCCGCGGGGTCCCACTGGGACAGCAGGGCCAGGTGCACTTGCGGCGAGGGGCTCATTCCGGAGTTCCCGGCCCGGGCGATCTCGTGCCCGGCCACGACTGACTCACCCGCCCGGACGAGAATGCTCCCCTTCCTGAGATGGGCCAGGAGTGTCAACTCCCCCGTGGCGTGCTTGACCACGATGAAGTTGCCGAGCGGCGACCGGTCGTTCGTGGCGCCCACGAGCGAGTTGTCGCTCATCGCATTTTCCACCGCCACCACCGTCCCGTCGGCGGGTGCCGCCACCGGCCGGTCCCACGCGAACCACGAGGCGTTCTGCCGCGGGTCGAGGGCCCGGGGATTCAGCTCGTTGCCCTTGTCATCCACGGCCGCGAAGTCCAGGGCAAACCGCCCGCTCAACCCGAAGTGCATGCCATCTCCGGCCGCGGCGCGGACCTTCCACGCGCCCTCGACCGGCAGGCGCAGGACGGTCTTCCCCGGCGCCGGGGCCTGCTTCCACTGCGCGCGTTCGGCCTCCAGGCCGGCGCTCCGGGCCTGGTCGGGCTGGCGCAGGCGCAGGAAGGCCTCCTTCTTCCACTCGAGGAGCCACGGGTCGCCGCCATGCACCCCGAGCCCGCGGTCAGCCGCGCGCACCGCGTCGCCGGGGCGGCCCATCCGGACATAGGCCTCAACGAGGCGGCGGTGGATCGTGGGATCCGACTTGAACGGGTCCAGCCGCAAGGCGTTCTCGAAGGGCGAGATGGCCATGTGCCAGCGCCCCGCCGTCACTTCCGCCATCCCCGCCTCGTATTGCGCCGTGGGCGTATTGGCCACCGCCCCCGCCCGGGCCTGACCCGCCCCGCCCGCCAGGGCCACCGCCACCACCAGCCGCCACGCCGCATTCCGCATGTCCCGCCTCCTTATGCGATCAGGCGCCCGCCGTCCACCGGCAGGAATGCGCCCGTAATGTAGTCCGATCCTTCCAGCAGGAAGATGACCGCGGCGGCGATGTCCGCCGGTGA
>JAHFSL010000544.1 GCA_023265785.1 Candidatus Coatesiibacteriota bacterium
GCGGGGGCGCGGGCCTTGCCGCCCGGCAGGACAGGCGTCGTCCTGATCCACGATTCGGCCCGGCCATTCCCCGACCCGACCGTGATCGAAGCGACAGCGCGGGCGGCGGTCCGGCATGGCGCCGCCGTGGCTGCAGTGCCAATGGCGGACACCGTCAAGCGCGCGGGGACGGGGGGCTTTGTGGCCGCCACCGTACCGCGCGCCGCGCTCTGGCAGGCCCAGACGCCGCAGGCCATCCGGCGTGACCTCCTGCCCCGGTGGCGGGCGGCACTGGAGGCGGGTGAAGTGACCGATGATGTCCAGCCGCTGGAGGCGCTCGGGGTCCGGGTGAAGCTGGTGCCGGGGACGCGGGCGGCGGCCAAGATTACCTGGCCGGAGGACCTCGCGGCGGCGCGAAAACTCGCGGCGGGGGAGCCCCGGGTCGGGTTTGGGTGGGATCTCCACCGGTTGGTCCCCCGCCGGCCGCTGGTCCTGGCGGGCGTCCGGTTCCCGTTTCCGCGGGGGCTCGACGGGCACTCCGATGCCGACCTCATTTGCCACGCGCTGACCGACGCCCTGCTGGGTGCGACGGGAGGCGGGGACATCGGCACCCGGTTCGGGGTGCGGCGGTCCGCGACGCGAAACCTCTCCTCGCTGGTGTTCCTTTCGACGGTGGCCCGGGAGGCGGCAGCGTGCGGCTGGCGGATCGTGAATGCCGACGCGACCCTGATCGCCGAGGCGCCCAAACTGGGGAGCCGGCGCACACGGATGATTCGTAACCTGGCCGGCGCCCTCGAGCTGTCCCCCGACCGGGTTTCGCTCAAGACGACCACCGCCAATAAGACCGGACCCATCGGTGCCGGGGAAGCGATGGGGTGCCTCGCGCTGGTGACAGCCCGCCGGGAGACGAATTCCGCCTAGCGGGCGGTGGGGCGGGGGGCGGTGAAGAGGTAGCCGGCCAACAGGCCGGTCAGATTGCCGGCCAGGGCGGAGAGGGCGATGTCCGTGCGGGTAAACGAGGCGGGCGAGCCGTTGTGGATTGAGGCGCCGGCACCGGCGCCCAGCAGGGTACCGATCATCCCGCCGATGAGAACGGTCCCGGTCCGGCGGCCCTGTTCGAATCCTTCGCCCGCGTCGGTCCAGCCCTGGGACCGGTCGGTCCAGGGCTGGGCCAGCGCCGCGGTCGCGCTCCAGCCGGCCAGCGCCCCCACGCCCGCGCCGGTCGCCAGCCGGGCGTAGTAGCCGCCCGCCTCACCGGTCACCGCCCCGCCGGCCGCCGCTCCCAGCACGGCGCCCTCCAGCAGGCCGAGCGTCAGGACTGACCGGCCCAGCGCCACCAGCCGGCCGTCGGGCGGCAGGTCGGGCAGGATCATGGGCGCCGGCTCGTGCCGCAGGAGGGGGAGCGAGCCCTCGCGCACCATCCGTTCATCCTCGGGGAGCATCAGCGCATCACGCAGGGAGGCGCTGGCCCCCGGCGATCCGGCCGGGGCGTAGGGCAGGGTACGGAGCCGGTCCGACTCGGCGCGGCTGGCGTAGCCGGCGGCGTCCGGGGACGGCCCCTGGGCGGCGATCACGCGGCGCTGTTCCTCATCCTGCTCGCGGCGGGCGGCGGACCGGGTGGACGGGGGCGCGAGGAACTTCGGCGCGGGGAGCAGGAGGCCCCCGGCGGCGCCAAGCAGGGCGCCCAGCGAGACGCCGGCCCAGACCTCGCGGCTGTCACGGGTGACGCGCCGGGTCTGGAGCGCCCCGATTCCGAATCCCGCAAGTTCGCCGGCCAGGGTGCCCAGGAGCGCATTGGTCTCTCGTGTCGGTCGCGGCTCCACGGTTTCGTCGGCCCGCGCCCGCCCGACCGCGTCGGCGGCGACCTCCCGGCCCAGGACGCCGCCGAACAGCGAGCCCACGGCGCCCCAGCGCAGGAAGGGCTTGACCCGGCTGGCACCGTCGGACCGGGTGAGCCCGCCCAGCGCGGTCCCGAACGCCGCGCCGCCCATCGCCCCCAGGAAGGTCCAGCCCGCCCCGTATTCGTCGAGGGGCTGGAGCTCAAGCCCGGCCGCACGCGAGGCAAGGACGACCGTGAGGGCCGCCGCCAGCTCGCGCCGGCGGTTCACGGGGCCGCCCGTCCGGTGGCGCTTCGGGTGGAGGCGGTGGCCTTGCGCGTGCCGGTCGAGTCCGTCATCACCGTGGACGCGGGCCGGGGCGGTGGGGGGGGCACGACAAACCGGAGGTGGTCAAGCCACAGTCGGGGGGAAGTCCTGAGCGCCGCGGTGTCCACGCTGATTTCCAGGGCAGACAGCCGGGCCAGATCGAGCCGCGCGGCCCGGGGTTCGGCCAGGTCAAAGGCGAGCGTGGTGGCGCTGGCCGCGGGCACCTGCCGGACGGCTTCCCACCGGTATCCCCGCTGATCCACCAG
>JAHFSL010000125.1 GCA_023265785.1 Candidatus Coatesiibacteriota bacterium
CAGGTCGCCCTGGGAGACCGTGAACGAGATGTTGGTCACCCCCGACTCCGAGACATCCTGGATGATCATGTCGATGTTGAGATCGGCCGCCGCCAGCGCGCGGAAGAGTTCCGCCGCGATTCCCGGCTTGTCAGGCACCCCCAACACGGTCACCTTGGCCTCGTTCTTTGCATAGGTGATTCCCCGGACCAACACCTTTTCCATCCCGGCTTCCTCCTCCACGATCAGCGTTCCTTTGACATCCTCGAACGACGAGCGCACGGCCAGCGGCACCTTGAACCGCTTGGCATACTCCACACTCCGGGCGTTCAGCACCTGCGATCCCAGGCTGGCCATCTCCAGCATCTCGTCGTAGGTCACGACCGGCAGGGGCCGCGCCTCCGGCACGATCCGGGGGTCCGCGGTCAGCACCCCCGGGACGTCCTTCATGAACTCGCAGGCGTCCGCCTTGAGGGCGGCCGCGAGCGCCACGGCGGTCAGGTCGGACCCCCCGCGTCCCAGCGTGGTGATCTCCTCGCCCCGCTCACTCTCGCCCTGAAATCCCGCCACAATGGCGATCTTGCCGGCGGCCAGCGCCTTGGCAATCCGGTGGGCCCGGACGCGTACGATCCGCGCCTTCATGTGCCGCGTGTCGGTCACGAACCCCGCCTGCGCGCCGGTGAAGGAGATTGCGTTACCGCCCGCCGCCTTGATGGCCATGGCCAGGAGCGCGATGGAGACCTGCTCGCCGGTGGCGAGGAGCATGTCCATCTCCCTCGGGTCGGGCTTGGAGGTGACCTGCCTGGCCAGTGCGATCAGGTCATCGGTCGAGTCGCCCATCGCCGACACCACCACGACCAGTCGGTGCCCCTGCCGCTGACGCTTCAAGACCAACGAAGCGACATGCTTGAGTCGTTCAGCGCCCGCAACGGAGGAGCCGCCATACTTCTGGACAATCGTGGACATTGGATTTTTACTGTATCAGGATTTCTGAAAGAACCGGTCCAGCAACCGCCACCCTTCGTCCAATTGGATTGGACCGGATTTCACCGCCTCCTCGTCATAGGTGGCAGGGCCCGCCACGGGCGCGGTGGACCGCCAGAGGGCCACGGGGACCGCGTCCTCGGCGTGGCCCTTGAGCGTGATCGGGGTCGGATGATCGGGCATCAGCAGGATGGACAGGTCGCCCAGCTTGGGCTGGGCCTTCAGAAGCGGCCCGACAATGAACTCATCCATCCGCTCGATCGCGGCCACCTTTTCGGCCGTATTCCCCTCGTGCCCCGCCTCGTCCGGTGCCTCCACATGCACCAGAACAAAGTCATGGGTCTTGAGCGCCTTGACCGTGGCGTCGCCCTTGCCCTTGTAGTTGGTGTCAAAGTATCCGGTCGCGCCGGGCACCTTGACCTGCTCCAGGCCGGCGAGGACGCCCAGGCCCCGCACGATGTCCACGGCGGTGATGACGGCGCCGGACAGCCCGTATTTTTTTGCGAAATCAGGGACGATGGGGGGCCGGCCCGGGCTCCACAGCCAGATCATGTTCGCGGGGTTCTTGCCTTTGAGCTTGCGGGCACGGTTCACCTCGTGGCCGTCCAGAAGGACCCGCGAATCTTGGAGCATCTGGAGCAGTTTGGCCTCGCCCTTGCCTTTCGGCACATGCTCCTTCCAATTCTGGCCCACGATGTTGTGCGGCGGCACGGTCGTGACCTCGTCCGAGCCGCCCCGCCAGACCATGAGGTGGCGGTAGGACACGCCGGCATGGAAGGTCATCTCCTCCGCCCCCAGCCGTTTGTCCAACATCTGGATGAGCGGCCGGGCCTCCTCGTCCGTGATGTGCCCGGCGCTGAAGTCTGCCATGGTGTCGCCCTTCACCGTGACCAGATTGCACCGGAAGGCCACCTCGCTCTTCTTCATCTCGATGCCGCGGCCCAACGCCTCCAGCGGCCCGCGGCCCTTGAAATACTGGACGGGGTCGTAGGACATCACGGCGGTCATGCAGACCTCGGTCCCGGGATTCATCCCCGGCGGACAGGTGCGCGCCAGCCCCGTCTCGCCCTCCCGGGCCAGCCGGTCCATGTGCGGCTTCTTCGCCGCCATCAGGGGGGTCCGACCCTCGAGTTCCGGAACGGGTCGGTCCGACATCCCGTCACCCACAATCAGGACATACTTCATGGTGGTTGATATTGAAGCACACCGATGGACGGGGGAGCGGGGCGCGGCCGGAAGCGATAGACTTCGGGTGATGAGCCGGATATTGGGTCTTCTTCTCTTCCTGACGCCCCTCCCGGGCCGGGCCGAGGTGGGCCTCGCCGGCGGGCTGGTCCGCCAGTCCCCCGACAGCCTCGCCGCGAAGCGGCTGGACGGCTGGGAGGGAAGCGTCATGGCCCTGGAGCCGGAGGGCAAGGGTTTCTGGGTCTTCGCCGGCGGGCAGGCACGGGGCGATGAGACCCAGGTGACCTGGGGACAGGCCCGGCTCAACTTCGTCGTGGTGGGCGGGAAGACCGGTGCCCTGTTCCTCGGCGGCGGGACCGGGCTGGGCTGGCTGGACACGGGCGGGACACGGCGCCGGGCGTGGCTCACCTCGGCGGAAGCCGGCCTGCTGGTCTCGCCGTTGCGCATCCTGGAAGTGGTCTGGCCCAACTGCCCCTGCGTTTCGTGCCTGTTCGGCCGCGGGAGCCCCGACTGTACCACCTGCCTGCGCGAAAAATCATCCGGCAAGTCCCTCGGCGCGGTTCGCGTCGGCGTGGAGGCCGGCTGGCGCAAGGCGGCACTGGGCCTGGCCGGCCCGGAATACCGCGCCTGGGTCGGACTGGTGTTCTAGTGGTCTAGCGCTTCGTGAGCTTGAGGACGGAGGCGACGGCGTCCACGGTGGGATCCGCGGTCAGGATCCGCTCGAACTGTTCGATGGCGGTGTTGGGATCCTTGAGCCCGTGGCCCGTGAGGATGCACGCCACCGTCCGGTCGCGCACCCCGCGGAAGTAGCCCGCCTTCGCCAGCGTCCGCACGCCCGCCACGCCCGCCGCCGAGGCGGGCTCGCAGAAGACGCCCTCCAGCCGCGCCAGCGCCCGGTACGCCTCAAGAATCTGGGCGTCGGTCACGGCCCGGATGACCCCGCCCGACTCCTCGCGCGCGGCTTCCGCCCCCCGCCAGGAGGCGGGGTTGCCGATGCGGATCGCGGTGGCAATCGTGCGCGGCGCCTTGACGGGCCGGCCCTCCACGATCGGTGCGGCACCGGCGGCCTGGAACCCGAGCATCCGGGGCAGGGCCGAAATCTTTCCCGCGGTCCGGTATTCCTTGTAGCCCTTCCAGTACGCGGTGATGTTCCCCGCGTTGCCCACCGGGATCGCGTGGAACGCGGGCGCCCGGCCCAGCGCATCGCTGATTTCAAACGAACCCGTCTTTTGCCCCTCGATCCGGTACGGGTTGGTGGAGTTCACGATCGTCACGGCATAGGACCGGCCCAGCTCGCGCACCACCGTCAACGCCTCATCGAATCCCCCCCGGATCTGGAGCACCTTGGCGCCGTGCATCAGCGCCTGCGCCAATTTTCCCAGCGCGACCTCCCCCTTGGGGATCAGGATCGTGCAGGCCAGCCCCGCCCGCGCCGCGTACGCGGCGGCCGAGGCGGCCGTGTTCCCGGTGGACGCGCACACCACCGCATGGGCGCCCTCCTCCTTCGCCTTGGAGATCGCCAGCGTCATGCCCCGATCCTTGAACGAGCCGGTCGGATTCAACCCCTCATATTTCAGGTAGAGCGACACGCCGCCGCCCACCCATTTCGAGAGTCGCGGCGCGGGAATCAGCGGGGTGGCACCCTCCATGAGGGTGACCACGGGCGTCGCCTTTGTCACGGGAAGCCACTGCCGGTACTCCTCAATCAGCCCGTTCCAGACGACCGCGGCGCGGGGCGGGGTGACCCGGACGGGCGGCTTCATTCGCCCCGTTCCACCCGCAGGAGCACGATCTTCCCCTTCACCGCGGGGAGCGACTCGATCTGCCGGCGGGCTTCCTGCATGTCCTTTTCCAGCGCTTCGTACGTCAGAATGACTACGGGCACCTTGTCGCCCTTGCTCCGTTCCTTCTGGACCACCGCCGCAATGGAGACCCGGTGGTCGGCCAGGATTTTGGCGATGGCGGACAGGACGCCGGGCTGGTCCATGGCGGACAGCCGCAGGTAATACCGGCAGGTCAGCTCTTCCATCGGCCGGACGGGCAGGTTGACGGGCGTGTGCGGAATGTCCCCGAACGGCCCCCACCCGGCCCGGCCCGCGACATCGTAGGCGATGGACCGCGCGACATAGAGGATGTCACTCACCACCGCCGAGGCCGTGGGCATCTGCCCGGCGCCCAGGCCGTAAAACATCGTCGCCCCGACCGCGTCGCCCACGACATAAATCGCGTTGTAGGCCCCATCCACATCGGCGAGCAGGTGGGTTTCCGGCAACAGGGCGGGATGGACCCGGACCTCGAGCTTCCCCTCCTCCTGCTTGGCGATGGCCAGGAGTTTCACGACATAGCCGAACTCTTCCCGGGCCCAGACGAAGTCCTGAGGCGTCAGGTCCTCAATGCCCTCGACATGAACTGACGCGAAGGGGACCGTGGTCTCGAAGGCCAGCGAGGTCAGGACCGTGAGCTTGTGGGCGGCGTCGCCGCCACCCACATCCAGAGCGGGATCGGCCTCGGCATATCCCTTCTTCTGCGCCTCCTTGAGTGCCTCCGGAAAGGTCTTCCCGTCCTTGTCCATCCGGGTCAGGATGTAGTTCGAGGTCCCGTTCACGATCCCGAAGATGGCCTCGATCCGGTTGGCCGCGAGTCCCTCCGAAAGCGACTGGATGATCGGAATACCGCCGCCGACCGCGCCCTCGAAATACACCTCGACGCCATTGGCCCGGGCGGCGCCGACGATCTCCGCCCAGTGCTCGGCCAGCAGGGCCTTGTTCGCGGTGACGATGTGCTTCTTCGCCTTGATGGCTTCCATGACATACATCCGGGCGGGCATCAACCCGCCGATCAACTCAACGATGAGGTCAATGGACGGGTCGCGCAGGACCGACACGGCATCCTCGGTGATCATCCCCTTGGGCAGGTCCACGTCCCGGGGCTTGGAGGCGTCCTTGACGGCGACGCGGGCCAGCTCCAGTTTCGCCCCGGCCTTGCGCTCCAGGTCCGCCCGGTGCGCCGTCAGGAGCCGGACGACCCCGGTGCCCACCGTGCCCATGCCGAGGAGACCGATCCGGATGGTGGACTTTCCCATTGGATTAGACGTTCACCCTCCCATCTCCATCGAAGGCCGCTCCGCCACGGCACAGCCGCGGCGTCGCGGTCGCCGAGCTCACGCTCGGCTCCTTCATCCCTTCGTCAGGGCGGAGACGGACTCGGCGAGGCGGGCCACAGCCTTCGTAATGACGGCCGGCGAGGTGGCAAAGGACATGCGCAGGTGGCACTCCAGCCCGAACTCGGCACCGGGGACCATGGCCACCTTGGCGGATTCCAGGAAATGCGTGGTGAGCGCACCGGAGAATCCCTTCGTCCCCTTGGCGGGATCCATCTTGAGAGCGCGGAGCACGGCGGGCATGGCCGCCAGCCCGCGGACATCCGGGAACACATAGAACGCGCCGTCGGCCGGGGCGCACCGGAACCCCGGAATGGCGTTGAGCCCATCGGCAATCAGGATCCGGCGTTTCGCGAACTCGGCATGCATGGTCGCCACGGAATCCTGCGGGCCGGTGAGCGCCGCCAGCGCCGCCTTCTGGGCGATGGACGTCGGGTTGGAGGTGGTCTGCGACTGGTAATCGCCCATCGCGGCGATGATGGCCGCCGGACCCAGGGCCCACCCGATCCGCCACCCGGTCATCGCGAAGGTCTTGGAGACCCCGTTGATCACGATGATCCGGTCCTTGAGGTCTGGCGCCACGGCGGCGAGCGACTTGGCAATGCCTGCATACACGAGGCAGTCGTAGATCTCGTCGGAAATCACCCAGGCGCCGGGGAACTCGCGCAGGACAACCGCAAGGGCCGCGAGCTCCTCCGGGGTATACACAATGCCCGTCGGATTCGACGGCGCATTCAGGATGACGACCTTCGTCTTGGCATTCAGCCCCTTCCGGAGGACGGCGGGCGTGAGCTTGTACCCGGCCTCCACCGGCGTCAGGTGCGCCGAATCCGGATCCCAGAGAACCGCGGTCCCATCCGTATAGATGATCCGTGGCACGCCGCCATAGAGCTTGGCCATGGCGGGATACGACACCCAGAAGGGCGCGGGAATGAGGACCTCGTCGCCGTCGTTCACCAGCGCAAAGAGAGCATTGGCGATCGCGTGCTTCGCGCCCACCGAAATGACGACCTGCTTGGGCTCGTACTCGAGTCCCTGGGTTTTCCGGGCGTGCGCCGCGACCGCGGTCTTCAGCTCGACGATCCCCGAGGCGGGCGTGTACTTGGTAAATCCCGCCTTCATGGCATCGCCGGCGGCCGCCTTGATGTGCTCCGGGGTGTCGAAATCGGGCTCGCCCGCCGACAGGGATAGGACATCCATCCCCTGCGCCTTCATGGCATTGGCCTTGGCCGAAATGGCCAGGGTGGCCGAGGGACGCAGTTCGGCGGCGCGCCGTGAGAGTGCCATGGGGCCCCTATTATATGGGAGAGTCGCGTTCAGCCCCCCCCCGGGCCTTGTCCGGAGCCCCCCGGGGCCGCTAGAATATCCCCGTCTCGTTGTGTCTGGCGGCTGGTTCACCCCTCCCCCCGGGCTTCACGCGATCATTCGACGTTCAACGTTTACGGAGGTGAGTTTCACGTGGCTGAAGTGGTCGTCAAGGATTTTGACTCGTTCGAGACCGCCCTGCGCCGGTTCAAGAAGAAGGTGCAGGATGCGGGCCTGCTCCAGGAGATGCGCAAGCGCGAGTACTACGAGGCGCCCTCCGTCCGGCGCAAGAAGAAGTTGATGGCGGCGATCCGCAAGGAACGCCGGCGGCAGAAGCGCGAGAACGCGGCCGCCTAACCCAAGCCTCCCTTCAGATTCCCATGCCCATTGAAGATTCGATCAAAGCGGAGCTGTCCGTCGCCCTCAAGGCGAGGGACCTGTCACGGGCCAATACGCTCCGGCTTCTCCTCTCGGCGTTCAAGAACGCCGAGATCGAGAAGCGTGGCCCCCTGACCGAGGAAGACCGGCTCGGCCAGGTCCAGAAGGCGATCAAGATCCGGC
>JAHFSL010000545.1 GCA_023265785.1 Candidatus Coatesiibacteriota bacterium
ATCTACGCCCTCGTCAAGCAGGTCCCCGACACCGCCGCCGTGATCCGGCTGGCCGGGCCCGCCGCCGTGGATCCGGGTCAGAAATTCATCCCCAATCCGTACGACGAGTTCGCCGTGGAAGAGGCCCTCCGGTTCCGGGACCGGCTGGCCAACGGCTCCGAGGTGGTCATGGTGGGTATGGGGCCCGATGCCGCCAAAGAGGCCCTGCGCTCCGGGCTGGCCATGGGTGCCGACCGGGCCCTGCTGGTCCGGACGGAGGGCCCCGCGCCTGACGGCATCCGCACCGCCCACGCGCTGGTCGGGGCGATCACCGCCGACGGGCCGCCGGGGATCATCTTCACCGGCCTGCATGCCATTGATACCGAGACCATGCAGGTCCCGTTCCGGGTTGCCGTCCGCCTCGGAATTCCCGTCCTGGGCGGGATCATGAAGTTCGAGAGCGCTGGGGGTTCGACCGCGACCGTGCACCGGGAAATTGAGGGCGGGGACCAGGAGATCTGGGAGATTCCACTTCCCTGTGTGCTGGCCGTGTCGCGGGGAATTAATATTCCCCGTTATCCCAAACTCCCTGACATCATGAAGGCCAAGAAGAAGGAGATTCCCGTCGTGGAGGCGGCGTCCCTGCTGACCGATGCCCCGGCCGCGCGAACCGAAATATTGAAGCTGGACCTTCCGCCCGACAAGCCGCCGGCGAGGATCCTGGAGGGCGACCCGGCGGCCGCCGTGGCCGAACTCGTTCGGCTCCTGCGGGACGAAGCGAAGGTCCTCTGATGGCCCGGGTCGGGGTGGTCATCGAAACCCGAGACGGGACGCTCAAGCCCGCCGTCCTCGGCGCCGTCGCCGCCGCCCGCGCGGGCGGGGCGTTCGAGGTGGACGCGCTGGTCTTTGATGGCGCGGCGAGGTCCTGTGCGCCCGCGCTGGCGGCCCACGGGGTGGCCCGGGTGCTGGACGCGGCGGGCGTGGCCCCTTCGCCCGTGGCCCGGGCGGCGGCCGTCGCCGCCGCCGCCGCCCAGTTCAAGTGGGAGGCCGTCTTGGGACTGACCGGCCCGGCGGGCAAGGACCTGCTCCCCCGGGTGGCCGCCTCCTTGAGCGCGCCGCTGGTCATGGACTGTGTCGCCGTGGATGTCGCAGGCCGGACCGCCCGCAAGTCCCAGTATTCCGGCAAGGCCTGGGCCACGGTGGCGCTCCACGGGACGACCTGCCTCTACGCCGTCCGCCCCAACACGATCGCGGCGGTGCCGGCCCCGGGCGCCGGCACGGTGGAGCCGTTCCTCCCGCGCGCCGGGGATGACGGCGGACTGGTGTTCAAGGGGCTGGTGCGGAAGGACCGGGCCGCCGGCGCGGTGGAACTCACCGAGGCCCGGGTCATCATCTCGGGCGGCCGGCCCTTGGGGTCCTGGGAGGGGTTCAAGATCCTCTTCGAGTGCGCGGTGACGGTTGGAGCGGCCGTCGGCGCCTCCCGGGCGGCGGTGGATGCCGGGTTCGCCCCCCACGCCATGCAGGTGGGCCAGACCGGCAAGACCGTCTCGCCAGATCTGTACATCGCCTGCGGCCTCTCGGGGTCGGTCCAGCACTTCGCCGGGATGAAGACCTCGAAGGTCATCGTCGCGATCAACACCGACCGGCATGCACCGATCTTCTCGAAGTGCGATTATGGGCTGGTGGCGGATCTCTTTGTGGCCGTCCCCCTGCTGACCGAAGCCCTGAACGCCATGGCACCCACGTGAGCGACCGCGCCCGGGTCATCGTGGTCGGCGGCGGGATCGTGGGATCCAGCATTGCGTACCATCTCGCCAAGCGCGGGTGCCGGGACGTGCTCCTGCTCGAGCAGGGGTCGCTGACCGGTGGCTCCACCTGGCACGCGGCCGGGCTGGTCGGCCAGTTGCGCTCCTCCCGGAATGTCACCCGGATGCTCCAGGAGAGCGTCCGGCTGTACAAGGCGCTGGAAGCCGAGACCGGCCAACCGACGGGTTGGAAGGAGTCGGGGGGCTTACGGGTCGCGTCCACCCCGGCCCGGATGCTGGAGAACCGCCGCGCCGCCACGATGGCCCGGTCGTTCGGGCTGGAAATGCACCTGCTGACGCCGCAGGAGGCGCTGAAATACTTCCCGCTCATGACGCTCGACGGCGTCGTGGGCGCGTCCATCCTGCCCTCGGACGGCCAGGCCGATCCCGCGATGCTGGCGCAGGCGCTGGCCAAGGGCGCGCGGCAGGGCGGCGTCACCATCCGGGAGAAGACACGGGTCACGGGAGTCACCATCAAGAATCGCCGGGTCACCGGCGTGGTCACCACGGCGGGGGACATCGAGTGCGAGACGGTGGTCAACGCCGCCGGGATGTGGGCGCGCGCGTGCGGCAACCTCGCCGGGGTGAGCGTGCCCCTGATTCC
>JAHFSL010000546.1 GCA_023265785.1 Candidatus Coatesiibacteriota bacterium
GGAATGGCAGCCCCCGGACGTGGTCAATTCCGGGCGCCTCGATCTCGACCGTATCGCAACGATTAATTTTGAACCTGAGTCCATCCTGTCAGCCGACACCTTTGAACTGGACGAATTCTATCTCGCACGCGGGCATGGAGGGATCCCGACAATCCCGGTCCAGCCCTCTGGCCCCACGATCGGGCTGGCGGGCAAGAGTTATGTGTTTCAGACGATTTCATCCTCAGCGTCATCAACGATACCCATCAAGTGCACCTTTGATTGGGGAGATGCCTCGACCACTGATTCCCCCCTGATGGCACCCGGACAAACGGTTGCGGCTTCACATGCCTGGAACAACGTCGGGGTCTATCAAGTGAGGGTCAAGGCGACCGATGAGTATGGGTTTGGGTCCGAGTGGTCCGCTCCGCTCTCCCTGATCGTCGAAAGCGCCTTGATTGAGGATTTTGAGGAGCACCTGGGAGGTTGGGCCTGGGCCCAGTCCGGCGCGACAGCGTTCGTATCCTCCGTGAAAGGCCCGTTCGGCAATGCGATGCGTGTGTACTATCGTGGCTTGATGTCGGGTGGGGGAGATTGGGGGCTTGAGTTTCCACCACTGGTCGGAGCAGGTGATTGGAGCCGATATGCCGGGATCAGCGTTCTCGCGAAATCCGAGACCGGGCGGCCCTTTGCCGTGCGGATTGTTGAACGTGGGAAGAATCGTTCCGAGGAGTCGGGTGAGATTTGGAGCTATACGGTCACGCCAACGCTTGATTGGTCGGTCATCTACATTCCCTTTGCAAAATTCCAGCAGGCTCCCTGGGTTCCTCCGGCCGCCGACAACAACCACATCATGAATTTGGACATGGTCAAGCTGTTGTCCATTAATGCGTCCGTTCCAGCCAGTGACACCTTTTACCTGGATGAAATGTCACTCAAGGCGAATTCGCAACTGATGACGCAGGGCGCAACGGGTGGCGGGGAGGCTGGCGGCACGCTGGTGGACTTTGAGGGAAAAAGTGAATTCGTGGAGGGATCCGGAGACGGCGCTCTCGTCAAATTGACCCTGGTTCCAGGGAGGACCGGACAATGCATGGGCATTGAGCATCACGACGCGGCGGCAGGATGGTGGGAAGCACGCCTACCTGCGGCACGGCTGGGGAAGGGGCTGTGGAGCGTCTCACAAGGCATTCGAATGGATGTCATGACTGAGGGGCGGGTACCGATTGGCCTCCTCTTGATCGAGCTGGGGAAAAAAGCCCCATTTGATGGTGGGGAGGTCTGGGTGTACTCCATTCCACCAGTTCTGAAATGGTCAGAAGTGACGATTCCCTTCAACAAGTTCAAACCGCTTCCGGCTGCGGCGTACCCCAGCACGAACGCGGACTTGAACGGCATCCTGAATCTTGATCGAGTAGAATCGCTTGCCTTTGCGCAGGTGGGGGCGACGACACGGCGGGCGGTTCACTATGTCGACAACATTCGACTCACGGCTGATCTGTCTGGCGCGCTGGAAACTTCGAGTGGGGGTGGTCCCAAAGGATCGAGGAAGACCCCGCACTAAGGTCGTGTGACCCTGTTGTCACAGGAATAGATCGAGCATTGAGACGGAGTAGGCGGGCGCCGAATACGAAACCTGGCCGCGCTTGGGCATCGTAGCGGTGGTGGGGGTGATGGCATTGGGGTGGTCCTTGAGCAGGGCGCGCGCATGGACCGCGCGCGGGGCGAGGGGGCGGCCCAGCGCGATCGCGACCGGGTGGGCATGATCGGGATCCTGGTTGACGACGGCGATGCGCAGGCGCCTGCCCGGCTCGTCCAGCGCCCCGAAGACGGTCACGGCCGGGGAGGTGGAGGTGGCCGGGACATAGGTGCCCGCGAACGAGCCGCCCTTCCCATCGTAGTTCCTGAACAGCTTGTAGGCCTGGAAGGAGGCATCCATCGGCCCGGGTGCCCCCCACTCGGCGGCGGCGTACGCGCCCTCCTGCATCAGCGCCTGGAAGATCAGCGCGTGAACCAGCGAGCCGTTCTGGACCTTGCGGCCGCCGAAGTCCCACTCGGTGACGGCGAGTTTCAATTCCGGAAGGTCCTCCCGGATCCAGCCCTGGATGCGGCGCAGGAGGAACATCGGTTCGTGGATCCAGGTGCTGTACCCGGGGCCGCCGGCGCGGTACTGGGGATCCCACCAGGACCGCACCGCTTCCAGCCGGACCCGTTGCATCAGCGGACTGCCACCGTCGGGCTTGTCCCACGCCACGATCCGGCCCTCGTCCTGGATGTAGACTTCCGGATAGTCGTGGACATCAATGACATCCACGAGCAGCCGGCCGGTCTTCTTCTTGTGCGCCGCCAACTGGCGGATGTACCAATGCAGGAAGAAATCCGCGCCGTGGGCCTTGGAATCGGG
>JAHFSL010000547.1 GCA_023265785.1 Candidatus Coatesiibacteriota bacterium
AAGCGTCGTCCCGTTCGCCAACGGGTTCGCGTTGGGTTGGGCCGCCCAGCACCTCTCCCCACCCTCCTCCGGGTTCACCCTTCCGGCCGCCCTCAAATTCGGCGCGGCGTGGGACGGGGTGCCATGGCTCACGCTGGCTTCCGACGTGGGAATCGGGCTGGCTGCTCAGGGAATGACCTATGCGATCGGCTTCGAGGCGCGGCCGCACGCGATCCTCGCGCTCCGGGGCGGGTACAAGGGCCGCACCCAGGACCTGGGCGTCCAGGGGCTGGCGGGGCTGACGGCCGGCATCGGAATCCGGTTCGGGACCTTCGGGCTGGACTACGCCTTCGAGCCGCACGGCGACCTCGCCATCTCCCACCGGGTGGCGCTGGTCTACGGCCTGCCCGGCGGCAGTGGGCGGGCTGCGGCAGCCGAGGGCGCCGACGAGGAACAGGCCCCGGTCCGCACCGCGACCACCGCCGTCCCGGCCGCACCCGGCCTGCGGGTGGCGGTGGGCCCGTTCGACGCCAAGGGTGGCGTGTCGCCGGATGACGCGGCGACCATTGCCAGCCTCCTGCGCACGGAGCTCGCGGGCCTGCCCGGGCCGCGCGTGCTCGAGAAGGAGGGGACGGACAGCCTCCTCGAAAAGCACGGGATGGCCAACCCCTGCCGCAGTACCGACTGCGCGCGGCAGATCGGCCGCATGCTCAAGGTGGACCGGGTCCTGATCGGCCATGTGGAAATGCTCCTCAAGCGCCATTTCGTGAATGTCCGGGTCGTGGATGTCGCCACCGGCCGGGTGATCGCCACGGAGGTGGCGAAGGGTGACTCCGTGGACGATCTGGAAAAGAGCCTCCACGGGCTGGCGCGCCGGCTCCTCAAATCCCTGAAATAATCACCGGGTGAGGCTCTACGACACCCTGACCCGCGCCGTGGTCGAGGTGCGCCCGGCGCACCCCGATGGCGTGTTCCGGCTCTACGAGTGCGGCATGACCCCGTCCGGTGAACCGCATATCGGCCATGCCCGGACGGCGATCATCTTCGACACCCTCAAGCGGTGGCTCCGGTTCCGCGGGATGAAGGTCCTGCATGTCCGGAACGTGACGGATGTCGAGGACAAGATCATCGCGCGGGCCGCCGAGGCGGGGAGCACCCCGGCCGCCATCGTGGAGAAATTCGATGCGGTGCGCAAGGAATTATTTGGGCGGCTCAACCTGGACCCTCCCGACCATGAGCCCTACGCGACGGGCGTGATCCCCGAGATCGTGGCGCTGATCGGGCGGCTCATGGACCGGGGGCTGGCCTATCCGGCGGGTGGCGATGTGTTCTTCCGGGTGCGCAAATTCCCGGGATACGGAAAACTCTCCGGCAACCGGGTGGACGAGGTGGTGGCCGGGTCGCGCGTGACCCCCGAGGCGCACGCGGAGGATCCGTTGGACTTCGCCCTCTGGAAAGGGGAGAAACCCGGGGAGCCCGCGTGGGACAGCCCGTGGGGCCGGGGGCGGCCGGGCTGGCACATCGAGTGCTCGGCGATGTCCATGAAGTACCTCGGGGAGACCTTCGACCTGCACGGCGGCGGCCACGACCTCATCTTTCCGCACCATGAGAACGAGATTGCGCAAAGCGAGGGGGCGACGGGACAGCCGTTCGCCCGAACCTGGGCGCACCCGGGTTGGGTGACGCTCAACAAGGAAAAGATGTCCAAGTCCGTGGGCAATGTCCTCCCGATGCGCGAGGTGCTCGACCGCCTGCCCGCGCCGGCCCTCCGGCTCCTGATCTGCCAGACGCACTGGCGCACGCCGTTTGAGTGGTCGGACGACGCCGAGCGGCAGGCGCGCGAAACGCTGGAGTCCCTCCGGCGGCAACTGGAATTGCCGCCGGCTGTCCCGGGAGGAGGCGAAGCGCCGTTGCCCATTGAGCAGGACGCCTTCCGGCGCCTCGCGGCGTTCGACGATGCCATGGACGATGACCTCGGGACCCCGCGCGCGTTGGCGGAAATCTTTCCCCTCGCCCACGCGGTCGCACGGGCGCGCGAGGGGGCGGCAGGGCCGGCGCTCGCGCCCCTGCACCGGGTCCGGGCCGCCATCGGGTCGCGGCTGGCCGCGCTCGGGGTGGAGCTGGATACGGCCGGGCCGGCGGTGCCGGCGACAGTGACGGCCCTGCTGGCGGAGCGTACAGCGGCCCGGGCGGCGAAGGACTGGGCAAAGAGTGACGCCCTGCGCGCGGCGATGCGCGGGCACGGCTGGACCGTGGAGGACTCGGCCGGAGGCCAGGTGCCGCGCAAACTGTGAACGACCTGGTGGCCGGGCGGCGCGCCGTGCTCGAAGCCCTGCGCGCCGGGACCCGCCGGATCGCACGACTCTTTGTCCTGGATGGTGGACGCGGGGGGCCGTTTCG
>JAHFSL010000548.1 GCA_023265785.1 Candidatus Coatesiibacteriota bacterium
CGGCGCTGGACCACCCGGTCAGCGGCGAACGAGCCGATCGAGGAGTCCCGGTAGGCCCGGAAAAGGTCGGCCAGGTAGGTGAACAGCCCGATGAGGTCCGTCTTCCCCACCGTGAACGGGAAGTCGAACTGGAGCCGGTCGCCGACCGCGGGCGGCAGGGCCCACCGCCGGGTCACGTCGGGCACGGAGAGGTCGGAAGCGCGCCGGGCGGGATAGATGACGGACAGCATGACGGCGGCGATCACGATGAGGCACGCCCCCACGGCCGCGCTGGACGAGTAATTGAGGGAGAGGCCCGCCAAACTTCCCGAGGACAGGAGCAGGGCCGCCACCGTCTGGGCCAGCAGGTACCCCAGCACCACCCCAACGATGGCCACGACGAACGCCTCGGCGACGAAGAGCGCCCCGATGTGCACGGGGGCCAGCCCGACGGAGGAGAAGATGGAGATCTCCCGCACCCGCTCATGGACACTGCCCATCATGGTGTTGAGGACGATCAAGCCCGCCAGCAGGAGCGGGAGGAGCAGATCCACCGTCCCGGACACCGACACGGCGCCGATGGAGGAGAGCAGTTGGGTGCGCGCGCCGTCCGAGACCAGCGCCATGACCGCGGCGCGCACCAGGAACTCCTTGACCCGGCCGAGGACGGCGGTGGCATCGGCGCCCTTGCGGGGAATGACCGCCAGTGACCGCAGGCGGCCTTCCATGCCGGCCGCCACCTCGCGGGACACGATGGGGACGGCGTCCCCCGCCATGTGGTCGGTGGTCTCAAACCGGTCCGCGACCGACGTGGTCGGCGGCGGCTCGTTGGGCTGTTCCCAGTTGTACCGGCCGCGGCGCACGGCGAACTTGGCGGGCGTCAGCGCCTCGCCGTCGAGATCGCGGAAGGCGTTCATCATGGCCCCGGAAAACAGCCCGACCACCCGCAACTTCTGGCCGCGGATCTCAATGAGGCTCCCCAGCCCCGCCCCCAGCCGGCCCGCCAGCGCCTCCGGGAGCAGACAGGCATCGGTCTCGCCGGGCTTCATCCACCGGCCGCGCAATCCCAGCGTCGTCTCGGGGCGCAGGAGCGCGGCTTCCTCCGGGACCAGTCCCAGCAGGCCGGGAACCGCCGAATGCTTCCCGCCCGCCGCCGTCACCTCAATCTGGAGCGCCTCGTCCCGCGCCCGGGCGGTCACCCAGACCCGCGGCAGGACCATCGCATCCGCCCCCAGTCCCGAGCGGGCATACGCTTCCACCGGGGGCTGGAGGGCCTGCCACTGGGTGTCCCGGATCAGGGCGCCCGTGTAGGGCGGGTTCACGCCGCGCGGGAGCCGGAAGAACCCGATCGTGCTGGAGAGCGAGACCATGGACAGGACCGTGAAGGTCAGGACCAGGACGGTGGTGATCGTGAGCACGGTCCGGAGGGGCCGCTTGCGCAGGTTGGAGAGCCCGAGCAGGAGCGCCGCCACGGTGGCGCTGACCCGGCCGATGTCCACCGCATCGTAATCGCCCCGCTCGCCCTTGAGCCGGCGCAGTTCCCGCTGGAACTTCGAGATGATGATCGCCAGCACGATCAGCCCCAGCGAGAGCACGATGAAGGCCAGGAAGATGATCATCGGGTTCGAGGAAATCTTGAACGCGGGATGGACCTGCGAGAGGGCGAAAAACCCGACGACAAAGATGCCACCGGTGGCCAGCAACTGCCGGCTGAGAATCGCGAAGGAGAAGAGCAGGCGCTCCAGACAGAAGGAGAACGGCATCAGGAGCAGGCAGTAGAAGACGACCGTCTTGACCAGGTCGTTGGCCACCGCCTTGAATTCCGGGTAGGCCCGGGCCTCCAGCCCCCAGGCTTCCCGCGAGGCATCCAGGAAGGTGTCGTACCGCTTGCCGGCCCACGCCGCCCGGGCCCCGAGGAGCGCCGCGTGCGCCTGCTCGTGGAGGCGCTCGATCCGCGCGTTGCGGACATGATACTGGCGGAGCGTCCGGCCCCGGTAGTCGTCCAGCGCCCACAGGTCGCGCGCGCCCTCGAACGGCCCGCGCGTCAGGACCGTGCGGTCCAGGGCGTAGCCGTGCCCCTTGGCTTCCTCCAGGTTGAATCCGGCCCGCGACGCGTCCAGGAGCCCCTCGTCCGCCCCGGTGAACACGCCCTGCATCCCGAAGGCATCGCTGTACAGCAGGGCCTTCACGCGCGGGGCCTTCATGTGGGGCCCCTCCCGTTCGCGCGGGATAAAGAGGACCACGGCCGGGCAGAACCCCTCCTGCGCCACGCTCTGGTTCCCCACGATCTGGGAGCCCTCGTTCATGAACGGCTGGTCGCTCTCATCCTGCAGGAGAAGCTTGTCAAAGTAACGGAGGTTGCGGGAGTCCACCGGCTCAAGCAGGGTCAGGGGCCGGCAC
>JAHFSL010000126.1 GCA_023265785.1 Candidatus Coatesiibacteriota bacterium
CACTGGGCCGTACCGACCTGGTCCGCGCCTACCTGGGCATCAATCCCGGCGCGCTGGCCGCCCGGGCCCACGACGGCTGGACGCTCCTCCACCTGGCCTCCTTCTTCGGGCACGAGGAGTCCGCCGTGTTCCTGCTGGAGGCGGGGGCGGATCCCGCCGCCGTCTCGCGCAACGAGATGGCCAACACCCCCCTGCACTCGGCCGTCGCCGGCCGGCGGCTGGCCGTGGCCACGCTCCTCCTGCGCCGCGGCGCCGATCCCGATGCGGCCGCGCAGGGGCTCTCCCCCCTGCACCTGGCCGGCCATGCCGGCCACCAGCCGCTGTGCGAACTCCTGCTGGCCTACGGTGCCGATGCCTCCACCCATGACCCGTTCGGCCAGACCGCGGCCGACCTGGCCGCCGGCCAGGGACACCACGCGGTGGCCGACTACCTCCGCCGGTTCGAGGGGTGAACCGGACCGGGGTCCTCGCCGCCGGCCTCCTGCTGGCGGCCAGCCGGGGGCAGGCCGCATCGCCCGCCCCCGCCGGGACCCCCGTCCCGGGCGCGGGCGTGACCGCCGCCACGAAGGGCTGGTTTCCGTTCGTGGTGCCCGGGCTGGAGGCCTCCCCAACCGCCGTCAGCCTGGCACCGCTCAACGAGGCCCCCGCCGGCCGGGCCGGGCGGGTCACGATCCGCGAGGGCCATTTCGCGGACGGCCACGGCGCGCGCATCCGGTTTTTCGGGGTCAACCTCACCGCCACGGCCGCCCTCCCCGATCCCGCGGACGCCCCCCGGCTGGCCGCCCGCCTGCGCAAGGCCGGGGTCAACCTCGTACGCCTGCATTTCCTCGACATTCCCGCGCCCGATGGGCTGACCCTGCCGGACCGGGCCACGCTGGACCCGGCCCAGGTGGACCGGTTTGACGACCTGCTCGCCGCGCTCAAGGCCGAGGGCATCTACGTCAACGTCAACCTGCATGTGGCCCGGCAGTATCCCGGCCTGGAGGGCGACGCCGCGAAGCGGTTCGACATGGGCAAGATGGTGGACCGGTTCTATCCCCCCTTCGTGGAGGCGCAGAAGGCCTGGGCCCGCGCCCTGCTGACCCGCGTCAATCCCCGGACCGGTACCACGCTCGCGAAGGATCCGGGCGTCCTGTGCGTGGAACTCAACAACGAGAACACCCTCCTTCCGTCCTGGTTCGGGGGCCCGGACCGCCTGCCCGAACCCTTCGCGGCGGAACTCGCCCGGCAGTGGCGGGCCTGGCTCAAGAAGAAATACATGAAGACGCCCGTACTCAAGGCCGCCTGGGCCGATGGCGAACGGCCGGCGGGGTCCGAGCGCCTGCGCAACGCCGGTCTCACCGCGGGCACGCTGGGGTGGGAGGCGCAGTCCTCCGGCGGCGCCGAAGCCCTGCTGGCCGTGCTGGCGGGGCCGCCCCCCCTCCTGCGCTGGGAGGCCCGCAAGCCGGGCACGGAATCGTGGCACCTCCAGTTGATGCAGGCCGGGCTCGAGTTTCGCGGGGGCGAGGAATACCTGGTGTCGTTCCGGGCGCGGGCCGGGGCCCCCGTCACGCTGGCGGTCTCCACCATGCTCAACGCCCCCCCCTGGACGGAACTCGGGCTGGCCGCCCGGGCGAACCTGACTACGGCGTGGCAGGAGTTTGCCTTCCCCTTCCGGGCCGGCGACACGGGCGGCGCCCGCGGCCGGCTCAATTTCTCACTCGGAAACCATCCGGGGCTCGTGGAACTCGCGGACCTGTCGCTCAAGTTGGGCGGGCGGACGGGCCTGTCCGCCAGCGAGTCCATCGAGGCCTACAATGTCGCCCTGCGGGCCGCGGGCGGCACCCCCGGGGCCACCCGCGACGCCTGGGCGTTCCTGATTGACGCGGAGCGGGCGACCACCCGGGACCTCGTGCGCTTCCTCAAGACGGACCTGGGCGTGGAAGCCCCCATCGCCGACACCCAGGCCTCCTACGGCGAGGCGGCGGGCGTCTGGCGCGAGGGGACCCTGGCGGACTTCACCGACATGCACGGGTACTGGCAGCACCCCGACCTGGGAACGGGCTGGGGCGATCCCAACTGGACCATCGGCAACACCTCGCAGGTCCTGGCGGCCAACGGCGGCACGCTGGCCGAGATGGCCCGGTACCGGGTGACCGGCCGCCCGTTCACCGTCAGCGAGTACAACATTCCCAACCCGAGTGACTACGCCGCCGAAACGCTTCCCATGTATGCGGCGTTTGCCGCCTTCCAGGACTGGGATGCGATTTACGCCTACACCTGGATGGATTTCAAGCGCGATTACGCCGCCGACCACCTCGCGGGATTCTTCGATATCACGGGCCAGCCGGCGAAGCTGGTGTTCGCGCCGGCCGCAGCCCTGGCGTTTCGCCATGCGCTCGTGGCCCCCGGCGGCACCCCGGTCACGCTCACCCTGCCGCAGGGCGGGATCCCCCGGCTGTGGGCCGAGGGGCGTGCGGCCCTGCCCGGGTTGTGGAACGCGGCCGGGGTGCCGGGCGGAGCGGCCGCCATCCGGCGGCTGGAGATCCGGCTGGCTCCCGGCGAGGGTGCGGTGACCGGTTCCGAGCCGGTCTCGGTCCCCGATCGGCGGATGAGCGACACGGGCGAGATGGAGTGGGAGCCCGGGGGCGCCACCCCGCAGTTCACGGTCAACGCGCCGGCGTTCCGGATGGTGGCCGGCCCGGTCTCCCGCCGGACGATCGAGCTGGGGGATGTCACCCTGGCGTTCGACCGACTCGGGTTCAACTATGCCTGTGCCGCCCTCGTGGCCCTTGACGAAAATCCCGTCCGCACCTCCCGGCGGCTCCTCGTGAGTGTCGCGGGCCGGGTCGAAAACCAGTCCATGGGCTGGAAGCCCGGCCGGCAGTCGGTGGGCCATGTCTGGGGCCACGGCCCGACCGTTGCCGAGCGGGTGCCAGTCACCCTCACCCTGCCCGGGGTGAACTGGAAGGTCGTCGCGCTGGACGGTGCCGGGGCCCCGCAGGGGCGGCCGCTCGCCACCCACCCCGCGGCCACCGGCACCCGGGTCCAGCTCGGCACGGGCAAGTCTCCCACGCTCTGGTACCTCCTGACCCGCTGACGCCCCCCGTCCGCGACCGGTAGCATGGGGAGATGTCCGCGTCATGCGTCGTGGCGTTCCTCTGCCTGCTCCCGGCCGCTGCGGGGGCGGCGTCGGAGTACGTCTGGGAGGGGTTCGAGCGGGAAATCAACTGGGATTTCGACGGATCCTCCGCCGCGACCGGCCGGGTGCTGGACGAGGAAAATAGAACCGAGGGCAAGCACGGGCTGAAGCTCCTGTACAAGTCCGTGGCGGCTGCGGGCCGGGCCGTCTACGGCCACGGCGAGAACCTCGACTGGTCGCCGTACGGTGCGCTCCTCCTCGATATCTATGTGCCGAAGGGCCAGGCCGGCCTCAAGGTCGGTGTCGTCATCCAGACCACGGACCGCTGGCTGAGTCATGAAGCCTATACACCGCCGCTGGCGGGCGGCTGGAACCGGGATCTCCGGATCGATCTCAAGGGTTCCGTCTTTTCCTCCGCCGCCTCCGATTTCAAGCCCGTGGGCTACCTCATCGGCCGCGACGAGGTGAAGCGAGTCGGCCTCAATGTCTACCCCGGTTCGGCCACGGAAGGATTTGTCACGGTGGACCGCCTGCGGCTGGAGCGCGCCGGCCTCGTATCGGTGGGTGATCTCACTCTCAACTCCACCTTCGAACTGCTGGGGTCGGGCGGCCGGATGGACTACCTGCCACCGGGCATGCGGATCCGGTCGCGGGATGTCACCACCCTGGAGAGCTTTGAGGGTGCGTCGTATTGGACGACGGGCGCCGGGAGCGTCACGATCGAACCCGCCTGGGATCATGTCAGTCGCGGCGCCGCCGGGCTGGCCGTCCGATTCCCGGCTTCGCCGGACGGGTTCGACCTGGACCTGTCCACGCTGGCCCCCCGGCTGGCCGGCACCCGACAACTCCGGCTGGATGTGTATTGTGACGGCCCCGGTGCGTCCATCGCGATGACCCTGACCGACCAGGACTGGAACACCTACACCAGCAACCGGGCCTGGCTCGGCCACGGCTGGAACACCCGCATCTTCGACTTCACGAATCAGGGCGCGTGGAACGGCACCGTGATCGGCCCGGCCATCCTCTCCGGGCTGACCGCGGTGGCCCTCAATGTCTCCTCCCGCTGGCCCGGCCGACTGGTCTTCGACGGCCTCTCCACGGCCGATGTGGCCCTGCGCGGGGCCGCCCGCCCCGCCGGGTTGATGAGCCTCTCGTGGCACCCCACGCCCGCCCTGGAATTCGTCGCCGACGGCCGGGTGGAGGACACGGTCTACGGCCGGTCCTTCGGCGCCCTGCACAGCGCGGGGGCGGAGGGGTGGCTGGACGCGGGCCGCCTGCGCTGGGACGCCGGCGGGTTCCGAACCAACCTGCTCTGGCGCAAGAAGATCACCGCCATGGACCAGCCCCTCTTCCTGCTGGTGTCGCCGTGGAACCTCGGCAACGAGGTCGCCGGGGCGGAGACCTCCGGCCGCATCGCCGGCACCGAGGTGCAGGCCCTGGCCGCCAGCCGGATCGAGTACGAACAGTACGACAGCCGCCGGCCGACGGGGCTGGGCCCCGAGCAGGTGGCCTCGCTCCGCCTGCGGCATACTCTTACCGAGGGGACCCGGGTGGGACTGACCCAGTTGACCCACCTCGCCCGGTATCCCGGCGCGGTGGGAGATGTCCCCCGCGAGCGGCACACCACGGGGGCCGACATCGAATCCCGGCTGGGGACCGAAGGCCGGTCCGTGAATCTCAATGCCGAGGGCGCCATCTCGGGCGGCCCCGCCCCGCGCGAAGCGGCGGCCAACGCGCCGCGCGGCGACCGGTTCTATGCGGCGGGCAGTGTGGCCTCCGAACTGGGCCGGCTCACGCTGGGCTACCAGTACCAGGTCTTTGGATATGACTTCGACGGCACCTTCACCTCGTACGGGGCGGACTGGGCCGGCCACAACATCAGCGGCGGGCTCAACCTGGAGGGGGCGCCCGGGTTCCGGTGGCTGGCAAGTGTCCCCCTCTATGACCGCTCCCTGGCCAAGAACCTCCGGCTTTCCTGGGGACTCTGGACCTGGGGTGCGCGGAGCCGGATCTTCAACCCCCAGACCGGCGGGCTGGAGCCGCGCTCCTCCCAGCTCGAGGGGAATGTCGGGCTCGGCAATGATGCCGAAGCCCGGCCGAACTTCTGGATGTCGGTTGAGCCATCGCTCAACACGGACCAGTGGTACCGGACCCGGGATCTGGAGGAGAATCTGAACCTGCGCATCCCCCTCGTCTGGGACTTCATCGCCACCAGCCGGGGCGGGCTCGAAACGTCTCACGAACTTGACCGCACCACGCTGGAGTCCGGCCGGGGCTGGAAACGGAAATTTGACGCGGGACTGGAGCGCTACTTCCGCGGCAACCTCTACCTGCACGGCGAGGTGAAGTGGCGCATCACCCGCAAGGCCTGGGAGGGGGTCTGGGCCGACCCCGAGTCGCATGCCAAAATCACCGCCGGGGCCCGCCAGTCGCTGGGCCCCAATTCCTTCCTGCAGGTGGATTTCGGCCTTCCCGCGCTCGCCGGTGAGGACTTTGGCGTCCAGGACACCCTGCAGGTGGTCACGGTTCTCTTTAAGACTTATATATAGAGGGTCCGTAACTCCAAGGAGGGTACCTATGGCTGACCTGCGGGTGGTAGTGGCGGGACTCGTGCACGATCATGTGTGGGGCATGCTTCCCCAGTTCGCGAAGCTGAAGGGGGTCCGGCTCGTGGGCGGAGCCGATCCGAACAAGCCCCTGCGCGACAAACTGACGAAGCAATTCGGCGTCACCCGTACCTTCGCTGACTGGCGCGTCATGTTTCGGCAGGTTCAGGCCGACGCGGTCCTGATCTGCTCGAGCAACGCCGCCGCCGGCCCGATCGCCGAGGGCGCCGCCGCCCGCGGGCTGGACGTCATGGTCGAGAAGCCGATGGCGGCGACGGCAACCCAGGCCAAACGGATGGCCGCCGCCGCCAAGCGTCACGGCACCCGGCTCATGGTCAACTGGCCCACGGCCTGGAACCCCGCCCTCACGAAGGCGTTCGACCTGATCCGGGCCGGGGCCATCGGCCATGTCTTCTCGGCCCGCGTCCACATGGCGCATCAGGGCCCCAAGGAGGCCGGGTGCACCCCCTACTTCTACGGCTGGCTCTACGATGCCAAACTGAACGGCGGCGGCGCCATCATTGACTACTGCTGTTACGGCGCCGCGATTTTCGCCAACCTCTGGGGCCGACCCAAGCAGGTCGTGGGCATCGCCCGCACCCTGGCCAAGAAGCGGTTCCCCGTGGACGACAATGCGCTGGTGACCGCCCTCTACCCCGACCGGATGGCGGTGGCCCAGGCCTCCTGGACCCAGAACCCCGATTTCCACGATTCCCTCTTCCTGGGGACGCGGGGCACGCTGGAAACCACGCATGGCAAGCTGATCCACTCCTACACCAATCCGAAAGACTACAGCCACTGGGGCGCCGACCGCCTGCACCGGCGCGAGGTTTCGCTCCCGGCCCTGCCCGCGCACCTGCGCTCCGGCCCGGCCCACTTCGTCCACTGTCTCAAGACCCGCACCGCGTTCGTGAAGCTCTGCCGGCCCGAGACCGGGGTCATTGCGCAGGAGATTCTCTCTGCCGGCCTCGCGTCCGAAAAGTCCGGCCGCCGGATCCGGCTGTGAAGCCCGTCCGGTTCGGGATCATCGGGGCGGGTGGCATCGTCCGCCTGCTCCACCTTCCCCAACTCGCCGAACTGGGCGGCGCGGTGGAGGTCGGCGTCATCCAGGGACGCAAGGAATCCCGGCTGAAACGGTTGTGCACGGAGTACAAGATCCCGAAGTGGACCCACAGCGAGGCCGAAGTGATCGGCGACCCCACGCTGGACGCGATCATCGTCGCCACGCCCCATCCCCTGCATGTCGGCCCCGGCATCGCCGCCCTCAAGGCGGGTAAACACCTGATCATGCAGAAGCCCCTGTGCGGCGACATGAAAGAGGCCGACCAGTTTGTCGCCGCCGCTGACGCCTCCGACAAGGTGACGTTCTGCCTCCCGCACATCCAGCCCGAACTCATCGCCTGCCGG
>JAHFSL010000549.1 GCA_023265785.1 Candidatus Coatesiibacteriota bacterium
GCGAGCAGGGAGACGTCCCGGGCGCGGAGCAGGTCCGCATCCAGCGTGGCCCGGGCGGCCAGCGCCCCCACCGCCTGGGCCAGGATGTCCTGCCGGGGCACATTGCGGTCCCGGGCGAGTCGGGACACGGTTTCCAGCACGCTCTCGGGCAGGTCGAGCGTCAGTGATGTCATGCTGCCGCCCGTGCCATGATCATTCGCCCGTTATAGCAGACCGGCTCCCGGGCTGTGGGGCCGTTCTGGTAGCATGGGGGACATTCATGAGATTCCACACCGTCGTGGTTCGTCTGGTCCCCGCCCTTGCCCTGCTGGCCGCGCTGGGCTGTGGCGGGCACGCCGTCCGACCCGCGGCGGCGGTCACCCCGTCCCGGACGCCCGCGGCGGACGCGCCCGTGCTCGCCATCTCCAGCCTCAAGGCGCAGAACACGCCGGCCAACGAGGCGGCGGTGGTGACCGACCTCCTGCGCAAGGAACTGATGGCGACCGGGCACTGGCGCGTGATTGACCGGGAGTCCATGGATGCCGCCATCGGGGCGCAGGCGTTGGCCCTGGCCGGGGGAGGCTCCGACGCGGATGCGGCGAACCTGGGCAAGCTCCTCAATGCCCGGCTGATCGGGGTGGGGACCTACGGCTCGCTGATGGGCGCCAACATCGTGACCTTCCGCATCGTGGATGTCGAGACCGGGCTGGCCACGAACGCGGGCACGGCTGAAGGAAAGACCTCCGAGGAAGTCCGCGCCTCGCTCGTCCGGATGGTCGGAGGGTTCAAGTGAAGACCGCCCTCGGCCTCGCCCTGGCACTGGCGGCGGGCCCGGCGGCCGCCCTGCCGCCCTCGTTGTCGCCCGGCGCGGTGCTCGACCAGATGGAGAGCGCCCTGAACGCGGGCAATGTGGCTGCGTTCGTGGCGTGGTTCGCCCCCGACGGGGTCGTGAAGGATTCGCCCACGACCATGGCGGTCGGCCCCGAACAGATCCGCCTCTATGCCGAGGGGCTCGTGGCCCGCAACTACCATGTGGACCGGGGTCCCACCACGCTGGAGGGCACCCGCCTGCGGTGGTCGTCCAAGGTCACCTTTGACAGCCTGCGGGCGCTGGGCGTGGATCATGTGGACGGCACCGCCGAGGCGGTGATTGAGAAGGGCAAGGTGAAGATGTACCAGCCCGCATTCAGTCCCGGGTGTGTCGCCGCCATGGCCACCTCCTCCTCGCGGGAGGCGGAAGAGTTCGTCCGGTCCTTCCTGGCCGAGGTGTTCAATGCCGGGACGACGGCCAAGGCCGACGAGTACCTGGCGCCCGAATTCACCGACCACGCCCCGTTCCCGGGCAAGCCGCCGACCGTGCAGGGATTCAAGGATGGGCTGGCCGAGTTGCGGGCGGCCATGCCCGACCTCAAGGTGGAGGTGCTCGAAGTCATCGCTTCGCCGGAACGGGCGGTGGTTCGGTCCGCGTGGACCGGAACCTCGAAGGCGTCCTACCAGGGAACGCCGCCAACGTACCGGGCGGTCCGGGTGGGGGCGATCGAGATCCTCCGGCTCAAGGACGGGCATATCATGGAGTCGTGGCGCCAGATCGATTCCGGCGAATTGGCCAAGGCGCTGGGCCTCTTCGAGGCCCCCGCGATGGCCAAGCCCGGTGAGCCCGTCCGGACCACCGCCCCGCGGAGTGGGTCGGGCCGCAAGAAGGGAGTCACCGGCGGCCTCCTCGGCTGGCTGAACGACCTCTAGGGGAGTCGCCCGAAGCCGACCGCGTTGATGGTCAGGTTGCGGTCCTCGGGCGGGCGGTAGAGGTCGTTGGTGAAGGCGGCAGTCACGGAGTGCCGCCCGACCGCGAGGTCCAGGACCGCCCCCGTTCCGAACACCTCGGACGATTCCGCCGCGACCTCGACCTCGCCGGCGGGACGGCCATCCACGGTGATCCGCGCCCGGCCGTACCCGCCGGCCGCCGGGCTGGAGGAGCCCCGCACGAAGACCGCATAGCGGCCCGCGGTGGCGCAGGCAAACCCGGCGTCCGCGGCGCCCGCGGAGCCGAACTGGAGACCGGCCGGCCCGGTGGAAAAATTCGGGAACGTGCCGGCCTGACGGAAGGCCGCCGCCGGCACCCAGTCCGGGTCGGGTTCCGGCGGGGTGAATGAGGCTCCCAGGTTGCGCAGGAGCCCGGACGCGTACCGGCCGGCCCGGACCCGGTTTGGGCCCGGTCGGTCCCAGCGGACCGTATCCACCACGACCCGGCCACCGCCCGGGGCCGTGGCGGTCACCAACGCCGGCGGCAGGGTCAGGAGGCCGAGGCCCCGGGCCGCCCAGGCGTCCCGGCCGACCGTGACGCGGTGGATCAGGCAGTTCCGGTCCTCGCCGCCCCCGGCCGCGTCGTTGACGAAGG
>JAHFSL010000550.1 GCA_023265785.1 Candidatus Coatesiibacteriota bacterium
GCGAGGATCTCCCCCACCTGCTTCATGGCCGGGCGAGGCGTCACGGCGGGGTCCTGGGTGGAGATGTTGCCCAGCGCGCCCTGGACAAAGATCGCCCGCGGCCACCCTCCGGCCTCCAGCGCCGTGCAGAGCGCACCCGGCCAGCCGGCGGTGAAGACCTCGTCACCGCCATGGTCGGTGGGATGCAGGGCGTGGTGCACCAGGAGACCGAGCCGAGCGCCGCCGGGTGCGTGAAACGCCAGCACTGCGACCTCGGGATCCACCGGGCCTTCGATTCGAACCGCTCCCTCATCGGCCAGTGAGCCATGGGTCCGCACGGTGCCATCGGCCATGACCACCCGACGGTTGAAGGACACGCTGGACTCGCCGGCCCGTCCCGATACGGCCACCGCGGGGGCGAGCGCCGCCGCCGACGCATCCACGGCCGCGGCCGCCCGGCGGGCGGTCTCCACCGTATAGGCCTCTTCGCGTTGGACCATGGCTTCCCGGGCGATGGCCGGGCCCGCATGGTTGTGGGTCGCCGTGACCAGGAGCCGATCCGGCGGGACGCTTCTGACCGCGGCCCGCACGGTGCACACGAACCGCCAGGGCACGGACAGGACATCAAGGACGACAATGCCGACCCGGCCCCCGGCGACATCCTCGACGACCGCCGCGCGCGCCCAGAGAGGATCGAGCGCTCGCTCCCCGATGATCTCCTTCAACCAGCCGATTTTCCGGGTGCCCGGCGGCGGGGTGATGTCCACCCGCGCGAACCCCGCCCTCACAACGTGGCGGCGCCCGCCAGGACCTTGCGGATGCCGGCCGCCACCAGGTCCACCTGACCGGGGCCATTGGGCGGGCGCAGGGCGAAGGTGATCCCGGTATGGGAGTCACAGTGCCGCCGGGCGACGGGGTAGGCGGTGGAATCATAGGTGACCGGAGCGGCGTGGCCGCAATCCCACGGACAGCCCTTGCCATAGGCGGACTTGGCGCGGATCACCGTCATGGCGGGCAGGATGAACCCCTGCCAGACATCCGTGGGTACGCCCTCCGCCTGGAGGGCCTTGACCAGCCGGTCACGCGCCACGGATGGCTCCCCCGCCATGCCCAGCACCTGAAAATCAAATCGGACGGTGAAGTTGTACCAGTTGTGGCCCGCCCCGGCCGGGACCTCCCGGGGCAGGATCAGCCCGGGGGTGCCCTCCAGCGCCGCCGCCAGCCGCGCCGCCAGCACCCGCATCGCGGCGAGATTGCGAGTCGCCTTGCGCAACTGGGAACGGCCGAACGCCGCCGTGAGGTCGTTGTTCCGGTACATCCAACCCAGAGCGAAGAGTTCATGGGTCTGGCCGGCCGGGGGCTCGATGCTCTCGCCGAAGTACCAGAGCTTTTCCGCCCGGGCCTTGATCTTCGGATCGTCGCAGGTGAACATGCCGCCCTCGCCGGAGCAGACAATCTTGTTCTGGTTGAACGAGAACGCCGCGCAGGCCCCGAAGGTCCCCACCTTGCGCCCCTTCCACGTGGCCCCCACCGCCTGACAGCAATCCTCCACCACGGGCACCCCGCGCCGGTTGGCGATCTCCATCAGCCGGTCCATATCCAGCGGCAGGCCGTGGAGGTGGACGGCGACGATGGCCTTCGTGCGGGGGGTGATCGCCGCCTCGAGCTTGTCGAGATCGAGGTTCATCGTGTCAAAGTTGATGTCCACAAAGACGGGAATGGCGTTGTGATGCAGGGCGCAGGTGGCCGAGGAGGACCAGGTGTAGGCCGGCGCGATGACCTCATCCCCCGCCTGGACGCCCACCGCCGCGAGCCCCATGTGGAGGGCCGCCGTGCCGGAGTTCACGGTGAGCGCGAACTTGGCTCCATTCCACGCCGCTAACTCCTGTTGGAAGGCCTTGCAGTTCGGGCCGAAGGCGTGCGCACAGCCCGCCAGCGAAGCGAGTACCGCCTGCCGGTCGTCGTCGTCCACTTCGGGCCAGCCGAGGATCGCTCCCTCGGGCACGGCCCGAGGCCCCCCCTGAATCGCCAGCGCCTCACCCATGTCCGCCCGAGCATAACACGAGCCACGCGCGCGACACAGAGGATACGATAGGAAGGAATCAGTCGCCTCAAGGAGGACCGATGGCCTACTCGGAAGCGATTGCGGGACGGATCAGGAAGGCGCTGGCGGGCAAAGTGGGGATCGCCGAAAAGCGGATGTTTGGCGGGATTGCCTTCCTCCTGCAGGGCAAGATGTTGATCGGAGTCCTCCAGGAAAGAGTCGTGGCTCGGTGCCTCCCCAGCGACCAGCCGGGCCTGTTGAAGCCACCCCATATCAGACCGATGAATTTCACCGGCAAGACCATGAAGGGGTGGCTCTATGTCACGGGGCCGTCCATCGCCACTCCCG
>JAHFSL010000127.1 GCA_023265785.1 Candidatus Coatesiibacteriota bacterium
TTATTCCAATGTGGCCGGCGCCTTTGTGGTCGTGACCGATGCCTTGGCTCCGCCTCGCATCGTCGGGCTTCAGGTCCATGCGGGGGACGGGCTCGTGGATCTTTCGTGGTCCGTCCAGCAGGGCACGAACTTGGTCAGGTGCATCTGGCTCTATCGTCGGGAGGGGACGGGGGCCCTGGTCCTCACCCGCACCCTGACCTCCGCGGCGATCTCATTGCTGGACCTCCGGGTGGAAAACCGGATGCCGTATGGCTATGCACTTGCCGCGGTGGACACCACCAACCAGCCCGGGCCCGCGACGGACGAGGTGACCGTGACGCCATTCACCAAAGACTGGCCCATGTTCCAGCGGGACGCGGTGCACGAAGCGAGCGATCCGGACGTGTCCATCCCGCCCCCGTTTGAGGAACGTTGGCGGACGAGCCTGACGGGGGACAGTGGGATTTTCTTCAGCGGGTACCAAGGTCCGGTCATCGTGGGGGGAACGGTGTATATGACCTCGGTGGGCGGGGATGTGCGGGCGTACCGGGCCGACACGGGGGCCACCCTGTGGATGCACAGCGGGGTGGGGCGGACCATCAACTCCTCGCCCGTGCACCACGGCCTCATCTACGTGACCCATGACCACGGGCTGACGGTCTTCAACACGGCCACGGGGGCGTTGGTCTGGACCATGCCGGGGAGTGCTCCGGGGACGCTGGGGCCCAGCGATGTGGGGATGGGGCAGGAGTCCTCGCCCATCATCTACAAGGGCATTCTGTATGCCGGCATGATTTGGCACAACCAATTTTCGGTCGTGGCAGTGGACATTGACCCCATCTCCCCGACCTACCGGACCGTCCTCTGGGCACGGGGATTCGGGTTCACCTTCGTCAAGGCCTCGCCGGGGGCGGGGCATGGGTTCGTGTACATGGTGAGCGGCGACGGCGTGTTGCGGGCGCTGAACCCCTTCACGGGGGCGACGGTCTGGGAACGGTTCCTTGGGGCGTTCGTGACCACCACGGAGTCCATCAACCTCAATGTCGTGCCGCCCGTCGTCCTGGTCGCCCACGAGAGCGGCAATCTCCTCGCCTTTAACGCGGACACCGGCGTGCCGGCCTGGACGCGGTTCGTCAACTCGCGGTTCACCTCCCCGGCCCTGTCGGGGACCACTGTGTTCATCGCCTCCCACCTGGTGAACACAGTCCATGCCCTGAACGCGATCACCGGGGCCGATGTCTGGATCGCCACGACCTTCACGACGACGGGGCTGGGGATTTCGCAGGGGGGACCGGCGGTGGCGGACGGCCGGGTGCACCTGTATGCGACCAACGGTCAGGTCTTCACCCTGAATGCAGCGACGGGCGCGACCCTCGATGTCCTGAACCTGCCGAATGTTCACCTCATCACCGCCCACTTGTCAGCCGGTGCCGGTCACCTGTATTTCCCGTCTTCTGACGGGCAGATGGTGGCGCTGGCGTCGGTGACCACGCCGCCCCGGGCGTTGACGGCCCTGGGGACGGTGGGCCAGATCGCGCTGTCCTGGGCTCCGCCGGATCTCAATGTCGCCTTCATCACCGGGTACCGGGTGTACCGGACCACCGTGGCGGGCGGGGTGGAGACGGCCGTCGCCGATCTCTTCGGCGTGGGCACCACCGCCTTCCTGGACACGACCATGCGGCTCCGGCAGGACATGGCGTACCGCGTGGCCGCGGTGGATGCGCGCGGCCTGGTGGGCCGCAAGGCCGGGCCGGTCACCGCCCGGGCCTTCTTCGCGCCGACTTTGGTGGCGGACGTGACGGCACCCCTGTCCGGAGAGCTTGTCTGCCTGAACCTTGCGGCGACGGTCACGGCGACGGGGACGGCCACATCCGGCAACTTCACGCGGTACAGGCTGGAGCTGGTGGAGGGCGGGATGACGACCACGGTTCTGGAGTTCACCCGGTCAGTGGTGGGCGGGACCCTGGGCGTCCTGCCCATTTCGCAGTTGGGGAAACCGGGGGTCCTGCTCACGGTCTTCGATGAGACCGGCCTGACCGCGGGGGCGGTGGTGACGATTGATGCACCCGTCCGCGCCCTGACCGCTGACGTGACCTGGCCTGCGGATGGGCAGATCGTCCTGACGGCGTGCGACCTGGCGCCGTATACCCTGACGCTGACCGGCCGGTCCTTGGGCTCCCGGTTCGCCGGATACCGGTTGGAGCTGGCCCGGCTCTCCTCGTCGCTGATCGTCCTGTCCACTTCGACTTTTGCGGACCCGGTGGATGCGGAGGGGAGGCTGGGGATGGTCGTCCTTCCTGACTGCGACAGTTTTGTCGTCCGGATTGTCGTGCAGGACGCCTGCGGCCGAACCGTGACGACGACCGTGACATTGCAGTCGCAATCCTCGGCCCAATTCCTGGCCAGCATTGAGACGTTTTCGGCACGGGGGCGCGATCCCGGGGAGCATCGTCATCCGATGGATGTGGCGGTGGACCGGGAGGACTTCCTGTGGGTGGTAGACACCGCCAATCACCGCGTCCAGAAATACACGGCCACGGGCCAGTTCCTCTTTGAGTTCGGGGAAGCCGCAGCCGGCTCAGCCACCGGCGTTTCTTTCGGCGAGCCGATCGCCGCCGCAGTGGACAGCCTCAACCGGCTCCTTGTTGTGGATCGGAGAACCGCATTGGTTCAGACCTTCGACGAAAATGGGGTGAACGTTGGCCGGTTCGGGGGAACCGGCGGTGGCCTCGGGAGGTTCCGGCACCCGGAGGGGATTACGCTGACCCCCGAAGATCTGATCCTTATTGCGGACACGGGGAATGACCGGGTCCAGGTGCTCACCGGACAGGGGCTGGCCCTTCGTTCCCTCGGGTCGAGCGGAACGGGACCGGATCAATTCAGGCATCCCACCGGCATCGCGGTGGAGGCGACGGCGGGGATGTACCTGGTGGCGGATAACGGGAACAATCGGATCCAACTCCTCAATCCGAACGGCACTTTTGTCGGAAGCGTGGGGTCCGCCGGAAGCGGCCCGGACAATCTGCTCGCCCCGCAGGAAGCGGTCGTGAATGCGGGCCTGGGAGGATTCATTTCGGATACCGGCAACAACCGGGTGGTCTGGAAGGTGGCGCGTCCGGGGTCCCAACAAACTTACCTGATTCCTCCGGCCGGCTCGGGGGTCTCACTGTTCGATCAGCCCCACGGGCTGGCCCTCAACCATGATGCCAGCCGGCTCTATGTCGCAGACACAGGGCATGATCGGATCGTCGCGCTTCGACTCAAGGCGCAGATAGATCGGACTCCGCCGCGGGCGGTCATCGCGCTTCCCGGAGACGGCTCGACAGTGACCGGGCTGGTCACGATCCGGGGGACCGCCGCTGACGCGTGGTTCCAGGATTACCGGATCGAAATTGGAACTGGAGATCGCGCGCCCGTCTTTACGACACTGTCGCTGTCATCCACGGCCGTATGGGATGGGCCCCTGGCATCATGGGACACCTCCACCCTGACGCCAGGCGTGTACATCATCCTGCTTACCGTCTCTGACCGGTCAGGCAACATGTCACAGACCTCGGTCCAGGTTCAGGTCACCTCCCAAACGCTGGTCTTTCGCACACGTGGGGGCGGATCAATCGCGGTGGTGCGATTGACACCCTAGGGCTCCCCCAATAGGATAGAGGGGATTTTCATCCCTTCTTCCGGGAGGACCGCATGCCGAAATACTCGATCGGGGTGGATTACGGGACGGAGTCGGGCCGGGCGGTGCTGGTGGATGTACGGAACGGCCGGGAGCTGGCCACGGCGGTCCACAAGTACGCCAATGGCGTCATTGACCGGGTCCTGCCCGGCACGAAGATCGTGCTGGAGCCCGACTGGGCGCTCCAGGATCCCAACGATTACCTGGAAGTCCTGAAGCGCACCATCCCGGCAATTCTGAAGTCCGCGAAGGTCGCGGCGAAGGACGTCATTGGAATCGGGACGGACTTCACCGCCTGCACCATGCTGCCGGTGGACGAGCGCGGGACCCCGCTGTGCATGATTCCGAAATGGCGCAACCGGCCGCATGCCTGGGTGAAACTCTGGAAGCACCATGCCGCGCAGGCCGAGGCGGACACGCTCAACCGCATTGCGGCCGAGCGCGCCGAACCCTGGCTCAAGCTGTACGGCGGGAAGATCTCGTCCGAGTGGATGTTCCCCAAGATCATGCAGATCGCCGCCGAGGACTCCGAGATCTACCGGGAAGCGGCGCGGTTCATGGAGGCGGCGGACTGGATCGTCCTCCAGTTGTGCGGACTCGAGCGGCGGAACTCCTGCACGGCCGGGTACAAGGCCATCTGGCACAAGCGGAACGGGTATCCCTCGTCCGATTTCTTCAAGGCCCTGCACCCCTCCATGGAGCATGTCGTCCGGGATAAGATGTCCACCGACATCTGGTCGCTGGGGCGCAAGGCGGGCGAGATCACGACCGTGGCGGCCCGGTTGACCACCTTGAAGGAAGGCACGGCCGTGGCCGTCGGGAATGTGGACGCGCATGTGTCGGTCCCCGCGGCGGGGATCACCGAGGCCGGAAAGATGCTGATGATCATGGGCACCTCGACCTGCCACATGGTGATGGGGACGCAGGAACAGGTGGTGCCCGGGATGTGCGGGGTCGTCGAGGACGGCATTCTTCCCGGCCTGCAGGGATTCGAGGCCGGCCAGTCCTGCGTGGGGGACCACTTCGCGTGGTTCACGCGCAATTGCGTGCCCCAGGCCTACGAGGTCGAGGCGAAGAAGCGGAAGATGAGCATCTTCGAGCACCTCGTGGACCGGGCCTCCAGGCTGGAGGTCGGGGAAAGCGGCCTGCTGGCGCTGGACTGGTGGAACGGGAACCGGTCGGTGCTCGTGGATGTGGACCTCACCGGGGTCCTGCTGGGGACGACCCTGCTGACCCGGCCCGAGGAGATCTACCGGGCGCTCATTGAGGCGACGGCCTACGGGACGAATATCATCGTGGAGAATTTCGAGAAGTACGGCGTGCCGGTCCATGAGCTCTATGCCGCCGGCGGCCTGGCGGAGCGCCACCCCTTCGTGATGCAGGTCTATGCCGATGTCACCGGCCGGACCATCAAGACGGCGCGGTCGGGCCAGGCGCCGGCGGTGGGCTCGGCCCAGTTCGGCGCGGTCGCAGCGGGGGCGAAGGCGGGCGGATTTGATTCCATCGTGGACGCCGCGAAGGCCATGGGCGGGGTCAAGGACAAGGTCTACCGGCCCCGGGACAAGGAGCACAAGGCCTATGGCAAGCTCTTTGCCGAGTATGTCACGCTCCATGACTACTTCGGCCGGGGCGCCAATGATGTCATGAAGCGGCTCAAGGCCATCAAGGCCTCCGCCGTCCGGGCCGGCGCCCGTGGCTAAGGGGCGCCTGCCGGAGCTCCGGCAGGAGGTCTGCCGGCTGAACTGCGAATTGCCCCGGCATGGGTTGGTCACCTGGACCTCGGGGAATGTCAGTGTCCGGGACCCCAAAACAGGGTGGGTGGTCATCAAACCCTCGGGGGTCAAGTTCGAGGACCTGACGCCCGCCGACCAGGTCATCGTGGACCTCAAGGGGAATGTCATTGAGGGAACGAGAAACCCGTCGGTGGACGCGCCCACGCATCTCTATATCTACCGGAAGCGCCCCGATGTGAACGGGATCGTCCACACGCACTCGAATTACGCCACGGCCTTCGCCGCTGTGGGCCGATCCATCCCGGTGTACCTCACGGCCATGGCGGACGAGTTTGGCGGGCCGATTCCCTGCGGTCCGTACGCGAAAATCGGCGGCGAGGAGATCGGGAAGTGCGTGGTGGACCACATCGGAAGGTCTCCCGCCATCCTGCTCAAGAATCACGGGGTCTTCACGGTCGGCAAGACCGGCGAGGCGGCACTCAAGGCGGCCGTCATGACCGAGGATGTGGCCCGCACGGTCCACCACGCGCTCCAGATCTGGAAGCCATCTGTCATTTCTCCTGCCGAGGTGGCCCGGGCGTTCCGGCGGTATGCCGACAAATACGGCCAGCGGGGCAGGGTGCTGGCGAAGGTGGATGCCTCAACATGAATTTTGACCGCGTCACCCAGCTCGATGAATCGGCCGAAAAGCGCGTCCGCATCCACCGGCTTATGAAGGAACGGGGATGGGGGGCCATCGTGTTGACCCGGCGCCACAATTTCGCCTGGGCCTCGGGTGGATCGGATAATCATGTCCGCCAGGCCTCGGAGACCGGCGTGGCGTCCCTGATCTTCTTCCTGGACGGGCGCCGGGTGATTCTGACCAGTAATATTGAGGCGCCCCGCATGATGGGCGAGGAGATGGGTGGGCTCGGATTCGAACTGCAGGAGACCCAGTGGTTCAGCCCGAAGGACCGGCCGGAGGCCATCCGCTCCCTCCTGCGCAATGTGAAGGCGGCGTCGGACGATGGGACGCCCGGGACCGAGGACATCGAGCCGTGGATGCCGGCCCTCCGGATGCGGTTGGGGCGGCATGAATTGGCCAAGTACCGGTGGCTGGGCAAGGCCACGGGAATCGCCATCGGCGAGACCTGCCGGAAGCTCACCCGGGGGATGACCGAGGAGGAGATTGCGGGTCTCCTGTACCACGCCGCGGCGCGGAAGGGGGCACAGGCCAGCGTGCTCCTGGTGGCCGCCGACGACCGGATCCTCAAGTACCGGCATCCCATTCCCACCCCGGTCAAGCTCAAACACACGGTCATGGTGATCATCTGCGCCCGCCGCTGGGGCCTGGTGTGTTCGGCCACCCGGCTGGTGACGTTCGGCAAGCCCTCGCCGGAAATCGTCCGCAAGCACGAGGCGTGCGCGGCGGTGGATGCGGCCTTCATCGCGGCCTCCCGGCCGGGCGTTCCCTTGGTCGAGGTGTTCGAGAAGGCGCAGGCGGCCTATTCGCAGGCCGGTTTTCCCAACGAGTGGCGCCATCATCACCAGGGCGGGCCGACGGGGTACATGGAGCGCGAGTTTACCGTGAACCCGGAAACGCCGCGGGAAATGAAGATCGAGGCCAGCATGGCGCTGGCCTGGAATCCCTCAATTGCCGGCACCAAGTCGGAGGATACCATCCTGGTGACGGCGAAGGGGCCGGAAATCATCACGGCGACCCCCGGCTGGCCGGTCCTCAAGATTC
>JAHFSL010000551.1 GCA_023265785.1 Candidatus Coatesiibacteriota bacterium
CGGCATCGAAATCCCCGTGACCGCCCCGGACCCCAGGGCGTCGGCGGCCAGGCAGGCGGTGAGGGCGGAATCCACGCCCCCCGAAAGCCCGACCACGGCGCCGGGAAATCCGTTCTTGATGGCATAATCCCGGACGCCGAGGACCAGCGCACCATAGACCTCCTCCGGAATGGGGAGCGGGCGGCGGGCTGCGGTTCCGCCACTCCGTCGCAGGTCCACGATCGCGAAGTCTTCGGCGAAGGGCCGGGCGCGATAGACCACCCGCCCGCGTGCGTCCAGCGCCAGGCTCTGGCCGTCGAAGACCAGCTCGTCCTGTCCCCCGACCAGATTCACATAGGCCAGCGGGGCACACCACCTCGCCGTCTGGGGCCCCAGCAGGCGCTCACGCACCCGGATCTTGCCCGCCTCGTAGGGGGAGGCGTTGAGGCTGGCCACCAACCGGGCACCGCCCAGCGCCCGGGAGACGGAACCCTCCGGGTGCCACAGGTCCTCACAAATGGACAGCCCGAGCGGGACGCCGTCCACCACCGTCACCGGCGGGCGGGTGCCCGGAGTAAAGTAGCGCCGCTCGTCAAAGACCCCGTAGTTGGGCAGGCACTGCTTGTGGTACACCGCGAGCATCCGGCCGCCGCGCACCAGCGCCGCGGCATCGTACAGCGCGCCCGGCTCACCATCCACGAACCCCACTGCCGCGGCGATCCCGGGATGGCGCCGGCTGGCCCGGAGCACGGCCCCCAAGGCGCGCCGGTTTTCCGCCAGGAAGTCTCGCCGCAGGAGGAGGTCCTCGGGCGGGTACCCCGTGAGCGCCAACTCGGGCGTCACCAGGAACCCAGCGCCGGCGCGATCCGCACGCGCCAGCGCCTCCATGACCCGGCGGGCATTCCCGGCGCAATCCCCCACGAAACAATTGAGCTGGGCGAGCGCGACGCGGAAGAGGGAGCGCATGCTCCATCGTACCGGCCGGCCCGCCCAGCCACAACTCATGCCTCGCGGGTTGATTCCCCGCGAAGCGCTGTAGCCTTAGATCAGAAGGTCATCACCAGTTCATGCGACAGCGTGTTCGTGCGGTGGTGCATGACCCCGGCCGAGTCGTCCCACGGAGCAGATGAGGCGCTTTCATCGTGCCGGAATTCAAGCCGCATGGTGGTGTTTTTCATGAAGGTCCAGCCCAGCGCCGCCGTTGCATTCACGAAGGTCGCCGCACCCTTGCCGTAAGCCAGGCCTGCCGGCTTGTTGTCAAAGTATTCGCCGCGCAGACCCAGCGTCCAGGCATCGCTGAAGTGGATCAGGGGCTCCAGCGCCGCACCTCCCCACTTGTTGACACCGCCTGCAAGCTGTTCCTCATCGCCGTAGTTGACCTGGTACCAGAGGTCGGTCATCGGGAGGACCTTGAGTACACCTGTCAGATCAATCGAGTTCTTCTTCTTGCCCGCGTTTGACCCCTCCGCTCCCGAATAGCCGGTGAGGTTGACCATGCCCGCGTTCCCCAGGCCGATGTTGATGTTGGCCAGGCCCATCTTGGGCTTGTTGTCGTCAATCAGCCGGTCCCATCCGTTCACGACCCCTCCCGTGACCGCAATGGACCCGATGGTGACCGTCATGGCACCCCCGATATGCGTATACGGCTCGGCATACCCGAACAGGTAACCGCGCGAGATCGTCGGATTCCCGTTGGACTCGATGACCTCAATGCCCTCGTAGGTCACAAACTTTCCGGCCTTGACCGTCGCCTTGAGCCCCAGCATGGACAGGATCGGGTCAGGGAAGGAGACATACGCTTCCTGGACATCAAAGGTGTCCACATCCGTATCCACCGTCGGCGCGCCGCCCGTCACCTTATCCACGATCATGTCCCCGGAAGGCGTCGCGGTCAAAGACAGGGTCTGGCCAAATCCGGAGGACTTGTGGATTGCCGCGTCATGTCCGAAATCTGTCTCGACGGCGTAGGAAGCGTCCCCCGCCGCACCCGTCATCGCCACATGGGCGCTGTTCAGCTCAAAGCTATTGTGGTGAACGTCATAGACGCGCATTTGCGTCATACCCGAAGCGGGATCGTTCAGGTCGTAATTGTATGAGAGGTTGACGAACCCCGCAAATGTCGGACCGGTCACCTTCGACTCAACGGGTGCGTCCTTCCTGGCTTCCGTGGCGGCCACGGGGGCGGGATTCGGCACCGCCGCGGGGGCGGGAGCCGGAGCAACGGCCGAGGGGGCCGGCGCGGGAGCCACGGCCGCGGCGGGTGCGCCGCCGGCCGGAACGGGGGTGTCTGCCGCGAGGGCGACCGGGCCGGCCAGGCAGGCCAGCGCGGCGATGCCCGTCGCGAGGGTGGTCATGGGTCGAAACATGTCGGTCCTCCTTGCGTTC
>JAHFSL010000552.1 GCA_023265785.1 Candidatus Coatesiibacteriota bacterium
CTTCCAGTTCAACTACGCCAGTCTTCAGTGGGACTACCGGCGCACCTACGACCTTGATCAGGAAAGTCAGGCGTATGACATGGGGACCGACCCGGCGGAGGAAGGTGCCTGGCGGACGATTTCGTCGGACGCCCAGCTGATCGTCTATCACGGGATGGAACTCGCCAACACCCTGGGGTGCTGTTGCACCTCGTGCGGAAACAACTACGAGACCTACATGGTCGCGCGGGAGACGGGCAACGTGGTCTCGCCACCGCCGCCGGCAACCTCCAGTCTCTTCGGATTGGTGGGCCACCCGGCATGGTCGGCCAAGGTGGTGGTCGGGAACACCGGGGCGGCCGCGGCGACCTACGAAATCTGGCGCTATGTGCCCTCCAACACCGTGGCCAAGGCGCCCATGCCAACGCAATTGAACGGCACCTCGGGCACCTGGCTGCTGCAAACCAAGCATGTGGTCCCCGCCGGACAGGCCGCGGCCGGGAATCCTCGCGTCTATGCGACCTACAGCAACGATTTTGACTCCACCTCACTCTCCCTGTACCGGGTGAGGGTTCTGGCCGGCGGCCCCATCCAGGTGCTTCACGGCGCGCAGATTCAGATCTCCCATTCCGGCGGGGTGGTCCTGCATGCGTCGAACGGCTCCCAGGTGGGAACCGACTTCTGGCTCCACCAGAGCTTCAATACCGGGGCCGGGCAGACCTGCACCTTCGGCGAACTGCAGGTCATCAACGTGTTCTGTCCGAAATCGGGCATGGCGTTCCGGGCCACCTCACAGGATGGCTACTCCGCAACCTATACGACGACCGGGCCGGACCAGTCCATCGCCTTCATGGCGATCACCACGCCGGCCAGCCCGACCACCCGGAATTACCGGATCACCGAGGTGGGCGGGACCGGGAATGTGATCGCGATGTTCTCGCACTGTCTCAACACGCAGAAGGGGTACACCGCCCCGTTCGTGCAGGCGGGGACGCACTATGTCCTGGTGGCACCGCCGCAGGTGTTCAGCGGCCAGTCCTTCTGGATGACCGTGATCGTGATGGACAATTCGGGGATCACCAAGGACGACTACTGCGGGACCTCATCGTTCACCGGGACTGATCCGGCCGCCAGGATCGAGGGGACCGCGATGGACTCGTATAATTTCACCTGGCAGTCGAGTATCGCGGCGTGCAACGGAGCCCTGCCAATGAACGGCATCCGGCTGTTTGTCAATGTGACCCTGACCCGCCTTGGTCTCCAGACGATCGTGGCGGTGGACACGACGGACGGGTCCATCACCGGGTTGACGGCCATCATGGTCGTGGGCGCAGACATCAAGTTCAGCAAGCAGCCCCCCCTCACGGTGGGGGCTTCGGGCGACACCGTCAACTTTCGCCTGTGCTGGAGCAACTACTCGAGCGCCTCGGCGTTCACCTTCGTGATCACGGATGCGGTGCCCATGGGCACCACCTTCCTTCCCGAGGCGGGAACGGCGGCCTTTGACTGCGGCAACACGAATGGGGTGGCGCCGCGGACCGCCTATTCGCAGGCGACCTCGGTCACGCCGCCGGCGGCCTTCACCGAGGCCAACCCGACCAACCTGCCCTCACCGGTGAAATGGCTCCGCTGGACCGTGCCGCTGGCCGGCGTCAACACGACTGGTTGCGCCTGCTATCGCGTGACAGTCAACTAGCGGTGCCAGCCGAGCAACAGCCCGTCTGCGGGCTATCGCGTGACAGTCAACTAGCGGTGCCAGCCGAGCGACAGGCCGTCTGCGGGCTATCGCGTCACGGTGAACTAGCATGAGGGAGTCCGCGCACGAGGTAGCGGTGCAGTTGCTCGGCCGGCTGGTCAGGTGCCCGTCGGTGAACCCTGCGGGCGGGGGCGGGGACGGGCCGCCGGTTCCGCCGTACGGTGAGGCCCGCCTGACCGACCTCCTGGCGGACCTGCTCCGCGGCTGGGGCGCGGTGGTCGAGCGGCGCGAGGTGTCGCCCGGGCGGGAGAATCTCCTTGCCCGGTGGGACGGCCGGGACCGGTCCCTGTCGTTCATGATGGAATGTCACAGTGACACCGTGCCGCCAGCGCCGGGCTCGCCCGATCCGTATTCAGGTGCGGTGCGCGACGGCCGGCTGTACGGCCGGGGCGCCTGCGACGACAAGGGGCCGATGGCGGCCATGCTGTTGGGCATCCGGGCCGCGCTGGATGCCGAGCCGGTCCCGCCCATCACGCTCTGGTTCGTGGCGACCTGCGACGAGGAGTCGGGTGCGGGCGGCGCCCGGGCGCTGATGGCGGATGGGTTCCGTCCGACGGCCGCGGTGGTGGGGGAGCCCACGCAATTACGGGTCCTCCTGGCGCACAAGGGTGCCGCGCGCTGGCGGCT
>JAHFSL010000553.1 GCA_023265785.1 Candidatus Coatesiibacteriota bacterium
GTCGGGCGAGGCCATGGCGCGGGTGAGATTGAGCGTCGTGACGGTGCCGGTTGCGGGAACGCCACGGACGTCCACGGCCACATCGGTCCCGGCGGACTTGGCGATCCGGTCGCCCGTCCTGGGTGGCCGCCCCCCGGCATTGGCGACCCAGGCCGTCTGCCCGTCGGCGGACACCACGACATCCGTGGGCGCCACGCCCACGGGAACCTGCGTCCGGACCACGCCGGCCACAAGGTCCACCGTCGCCAGGGTGTTGGCCATGGAGAGGCAGACCCACGCCGTGCGGCCATCGGCCGACAGCGCGAGGCCGCAGGGATGCGAGGCCGCGCCCTTGGTGCCGGGCAGGTCGAGGGACCGGCCCCAGGTGACCTTGCCGTCCTTGCCGACCAGCGCCTCGCCCAACTTGTTGCCGGTCATCGTGACCCAGACCGTTCCCCCGTCGGGCGAGACCGCGATGCCGTGGGTGGAGGCGCCCTCCTCGGGATACCCCGCCTCCTGCCGGACCTTCCAGGTGGCCGCGTCCATGACGAGGAGGGCCCATTCCATCTTGACGTACACCGTCCTGCGATCAGGCGACAGCGCCAGGTCCAGGGCGCGCCAGCCCGACGACACGGACCGGCCGGCCGGATGGAGGACCTGCCGCGTCGGCACCACCATGCCCCCGTCGGGGGTTGGCCCCACCGCGACCCGGTCCGCCGCCGCCCACGCCCCGGCCGCCATCACGCCGGCCGCCGCCACGAGAAGTTCTGCCCGCCGCACGGCTCCTATCCTACCCGTACAGCCGGCCGATGAGCCGGAGGAACTCCGCCCGCACCGGGGCGTACGCCGCAACGGCCGCGCCACCCGGTCGCACCAGCCGACCCGGCCGCACCAGCCGGCGGGCGGCCGCATCCACGCCTGGGAATCGGCCAGTGGCGGCGAACCCGATCGCCGCACACCCGACCAGCGAGGGATGGGCCGTGGCGGGCACCGCCACCGGGACGCCGAGGACATCGGCGATGATGCGCACCCAGAGCGCCGACGCCGCGCCCGCGCCCCCCAGCCGGACCTGCGTGACCCGCACGCCGTTCGCGCGCACGGCGTCGAGGATCAGCCGGATGGTCATGGCCACGCCCTCCAGGTGCGCCCGGGCGAGGTGGCCGGGGCCGTGGTGCTCCCGCAGGCCGGTGAGGGCCGCCGCGGCACGGCCGATCCGGGGATCACGCTCGCCCGTGAAGTAGGGCGCGAACCGGACCCCGTCCGATCCCGGGGCCACCCGTCCGGCGAGGGCATCCAGCTCCCGGTCCGATCCCAGCCCGAGCCGGGTCCGGAGCCACGCCCGGCCGTTGCCGGCATTATTGACCCCGGAGCCGCCCAGCCACCGGGTGCCGTCCAGGGCGTACGCCTGCAGGCGCATGGCCCGGTCAAGGACCGGCCGCCGGGTGACGATCCGCAGCATGGCGGTCGTCCCGAAATTGACCGCGGCCACGCCCGGCGTCAGGCCGCCCAACCCGATCAACAGCGCCGCGGCGTCATAGACCCCGGGGATGACGGGAAGGCCCGCGGGCAATCCGAGGTCCCGGGCCGCGTCCGGCGTGAGCCCGCCCAGCCGCACATACGGCGACGCCACCCGCGGCAGGCGGTCCGCCGTGAGGCCGGCGAGCCGGAGCGCGGCGGGCTCCCACCGGAGGGACCGGATGTTCATCATCCAGTTCGCCGAGGCCACGCTCGGTTCGGTCGCCAGCACGCCGGTCAGCCGGTACGCCAGCCAGTCCTTCGCGCCGACAAACCAGCGGGCCCGTCGGAACAGCGCCGGCCGCCTGCGGCGAATCCAGTCCAACTTGGCCAGGGGGTAGGGCGCGAACGGCGGACACCCGGTGGCGCGGTACAGCGCCCCCGCCGGGGCGCGCCGGGCCAGCGCGGGAAAAGTCGCCGCCGACCGGAGATCCAGCAGGGTCTGGACGCCGCCCAGCGGCCGTTTGCGGGCGTCCAACGGGAGGACGGAAAGCTGGTAGCCGGTGAGCACCACCGCCTCGATCCGCTCCCGCCGCCCCCGCGCCACCGCCCGGCAGAGTCCCGCCAGCGTCGCAATTAATTGTCGGGGGTCATGCTCGGCGGCCCCGGGCTCCGGCCGGAGGATCGGATTGGGCGCGCTCGCCGCCGCGACGACCCGGCCGGCAAGGTCCACGACCCCCACCTTGGTGGCGGTGGTCCCCACATCCGCCGTGAGAATCAGTGGCGCGACCTGGTCCGGAGGCCCGGGGAGCGCCAGACGGCGGGATTCACGAGCCCGGCGGGGCGGCGGCCGCGCAGGGTGTATTCGACCGCCCTCGTGACGGACTCTCCCATCGCCCGGAGCGATTCCTCGGTGTAGGCGCCGA
>JAHFSL010000003.1 GCA_023265785.1 Candidatus Coatesiibacteriota bacterium
CCGGCGAGACCAGTGAACTCGTCGCCGAGGCGCTGGTCGAGCGCGGCGAGCCGCGCCTGCTCGTGGCCGGGGAAAAGCACCTGGACCGGGCGCAGGCGCTGGCCCGCAGGCTGGGCGGGGAAGCCCTCACTCTGGCCGAGGCACAGGCGCGGCTGGGGGAGGTGGACATTGCCATCGTGGCGACGGCGGCGAAGGACTGGGTCCTGCGGCGTGAGCATGTCACGGCGGCGCTCGCCCGCCGCAATGCCCGGCCCATCTTCCTCGTGGACCTTTCCGTGCCACGCAATATTGATCCCGCCACGGCCGACCTGCCCAATGCGTACCTCTATAACGTGGACGATTTGCAGGCGGTGGCGGACGAAAACATGAAGCGTCGGGGCGCCTGGGTGGCGCCCGCGCGGGCCATCGTGGACGGGGCGGCGGACGAGACGGGCGCGTGGCTGGACTCCCTGGCGCTGGTGCCCGTCATCCGCGAAATGAACGAGTACGGCGAGGCCATCCGGCGGGAACTGATTGACCGGGCCGGGAGCCGGATCAAGGCCCTGCCCCAGGAGGTCCGGGCCGACGTGGAATACATCACCCAGGCCCTGGTGGCCAAGCTCCTGCACCGGCCGATCAGCCGGGTCAAGGAACTCGGCACCGACGGCCGCCCCTCCACCTACTCCGCGCTCCTCCGGCGGTTGTTCGGGCAGGACTGATCCACCCGATGCGCATCCGGCTGGGGACCCGGGGCAGTCCGCTCGCGCTGGCGCAGGCGGTGTTGACGGAAGCCACTCTGCACGCCGCGGACCCGGGCGTGATCGTGGAGCGCGTGGTCATCAAGACGACCGGCGACCGGCAGTCCGAAACCGGCGCGCCGGAAGCGGGCAAGGGTGTGTTCGTCAAGGAGATTGAGGAGGCCCTGCTGGCCGACCGGGTGGACGTCGCCGTGCACAGCGCCAAGGACCTGCCGGTGGATGTCCCGGCGGGGCTGGTGCTTGCGGCCGTCCTCCCGCGGGAGGACCCGCGGGACGCCTTCTGCTCGCGGGACGGCCGGACGCTGGATGAACTGCCGGCCGGGGCGAAGGTGGGGACCGGCAGTCCCCGCCGCGCCGCGCAACTGCGCCGGCTGTATCCGCACCTCGCGTTCGTGCCCATCCGGGGCAATGTGGACACGCGCCTGCGCAAGATGCGCGAGGGCGAGGTGGACGGGGCCGTCCTGGCGCGCGCGGGGCTGGTCCGGCTGGGCCTGGCCACGGCGATCACCGAACTCCTGCCCGCGGAAGTCTGCTTGAGTGCGCCGGGGCAGGGGGCAGTGGGGCTCGAGGCACGCCTTGCCGATGCGGCCACCCGCGCGGTACTGGCGCGCGTGAACGATGCCCCGGCCTTCGCCGCGGTCACCGCCGAGCGGGCCTTCCTCCGGCGGCTGGGTGGGGGGTGTAAGACCCCCATCGCCGCGCTGGCCGTGGCGGAGGGCGACGACCTCAAACTGCACGGGTACATCGGGGAGGAGGAGGGCGCCCGCTTTGTGGCGGGCTCCGCCATCGCACCGGCCGGGGACGCCGAAGTGCTGGGCGTTCATCTCGCCGAGCGCCTGCTGGGCGAGGGCGCCCAGGAATTGCTGGACGAATGAAAAAGCGCAAGGGCAAGCGAAAGCTCGGCAAGGTCTGGATCGTCGGCGCCGGCCCGGGTGCGCCAGACCTCATTACGGAGCGCGGGCGCAAAATCCTGGACAAGGCCAACATCATCCTTTACGACGATCTGGTCGATCCATCCAGCCTCCCACCGGAATACAGTTCGCGTCGCTTGATTCGGGTGGGCAAGCGGGCCGGGGGCGGCACGGCTCAGGCGAGGATTGAACGGCTCATGGTGAAGTTTGCGCGTCGGGGTGCAAGTGTCGTACGGCTCAAGGGAGGCGACCCATTTGTCTTCGGACGAGGTGGCGAAGAAGTGGGTGCGCTCACAACTGCGCGCATTCCGTTTGAAATCATCCCCGGCGTTAGTTCCGCAACCGGCGTACCGACGCTCGCCGGTATCCCGTTGACGCATCGAGGCGTCGCCTCCTCATTTACTGTGGTCACGGCCCACCTTGCGAAGGATTCACGTGATCGTGAACCGGAGTGGGACCTGTTGGCGCATGCCACAGATACGCTCGTCATCATGATGGGGGCGGCAAGCTTTCAACTCATTGCCACGCGGCTGGTCAAGGCCGGAGTGGATCCTCGGCGGCCAGTGGCGCTGATTCGATGGGGGTCATGGTCAGCGGAGAGGCGCCAGTTCGGGACCGTTCAGGACGGCGCATCCGGAACCTTGGTCGCCGAGACGCCGTCGGTGATCGTGATTGGTGAAGTGGTCCGACTGGCGAAGAAGGCTGAATCACGAAACCTTCCGTTGGCCGGGGTGCGTATCGCAGTGACCCGCGAATATGAGTACAACGATCGCCTGGTGGTTGCCTTGAAACGAGCTGGAGCGACCGTCATTGGGACTCCCGCCATCAGCACTGCGCCAGCAGAAATGAACATTCTCCGGTCGGCGCGGAGGCGAGCGTATTCGCTTTTGAAGAACATCGAATCGTACGACTGGGTGGTCCTCACGAGCGGGAAGGCGGCATTTCATTTCGATCTATTTCGACGGTACACAATCCATGTTCGAAAACTATGGAAACCCCGTTACGCCGCCGTTGGCCCGGGGACGGCTCGGGATATCGAAACTTTCTTGGGTGCACCGCCCGATGTCATTGCACAGGATCGTCGGCAGGAAGGCATAGTCGAGGCGCTGGGGAATGTTCGGGGGAAGCGAATTCTATTTCCATGTGCGGCTAACGCACGCGAAGATCTGGCAAGATTGTTGAGGAATAAGGGAGCGCATGTGGATGAGTTTCCAGCCTATATCACGGTACCAAATCGATACGGATTGAAGCGCCTTGCCAGCCTTGTGCAGTCGTGCGAAGTGGATGTCGTTACGTTTGCTTCAGGATCCACTGTCCGGCACGGTCTGAAAGCGATGGGCCGGGTTGGACGAAAGGCTTTCATCTCCAGGAGAACTCTCGCGGCGTCCATCGGGCCGGTGACCTCGGCGGCGCTCCGGAAGTGGGGGATCCGCCCGGCGATCCAGGCGAAGCGGGCGAGCATGGAGGAACTGGCCGCCGCCATCGTGCGCTATTATCGAAAGCATCCCCATGCCCCGCGCCTTCGCTGACCTGATTCACCGGCCCCGCCGCCTGCGCCGCACCGAAGCCCTGCGGCGGCTGGTTCGTGAAACCACGCTGGGGGCGGGCAACCTGGTCATGCCGTACTTCGTGATGCCCGGCACCCGCAAGCGGGAGCCGATTGCGTCCATGCCCGGGGTGTTCCGCCTTTCGGTGGATGAGGTTCTGCGCGAGGCGGATGAGGCCGAGCGGCTGGGTGTCGGCGGGGTGATCCTGTTCGGCCTGCCCGCCCGCAAGGACGCCCGGGGCTCGGAGGCCTGGTCACCCCGGGGGGCCGTCCAGCAGGCCGTGGTCGCGCTCAAGCGGCGCAAGACCGGGCTGGTCGTCATGACCGATGTCTGCCTGTGCGAGTACACCAGCCACGGCCACTGCGGGCTGGTCCGCGGCGGCGAGGTCCAGAACGATCCCACCTTGCCCCTGCTGGCGCGCGCCGCCGTCTCGCATGCGCGGGCCGGGGCGGATGTGGTGGCACCGTCGGACATGATGGACGGCCGGATCGGGGCGATCCGGCGGGCGCTGGACGCCGCGTGGTTCCGCGAAACCGCCATCCTGGCCTATGCCGCGAAGTACGCCAGCGCGTTTTACGGCCCGTTCCGGGACGCCGCGGGATCGGTGCCCGCGTTCGGTGACCGGCGCGGCTACCAGATGGACCCGCCCAACGCGCGCGATGCGATGCGCGAGATCGAGCTGGACCTCAAGGAAGGCGCCGACATGGTGATGGTCAAGCCCGCGCTGGCCTACCTGGATGTGATTCGCCGGGCCCGCGACCGGTTTGATGCGCCGTTGGCCGCCTACAATGTCAGCGGCGAGTACGCCATGGTCAAGGCGGCTGCGGCCAAGGGTTGGGTGGACGAGCGGCGCACGGTCCTCGAAATCCTGACCGGCATCCGCCGCGCCGGCGCGTCCATCATCCTGACCTACCACGCCAAAGACGCCGCGAAGTGGCTGGACGAGTAAGGCCGGCCCGCCGCGGGCTGGCGGACCGGTACACGGATGCGGTCCAGCGGCACCGGGACGAGTACTCGATCCTGACCTGGCTCGTGGGATTCGTGGCCACCGTCATGGAATCCCGGGCGGCGGCGGCGCACGGTGCCGCCCTGGGCGTGCCCGACCTGCTTGGCTGGCCCCTCGCCCCCCTCGCCGCCGCGGCGTGGCTGTTGGTCCTGGCCGGGGTGGGGATGCGGGTCTGGGCCGCAGGCAACCTCGACAAGAACCTGTTCTCCCGGCCGGCGGGGCCGTACCGGCTGGTTCGTCACCCCCTCTATCTCGGCACCCTCCTGATCTCGCTCGGGTTCTTCCTTTCCTTGGGCGCGCCCGTCACCGGCGGCCTGCTGTGGCTGGTCCTGATGTGCGGAATCTTCCTCCCCGTCTTTCGGAAGGAGGAACGCGAGCTGGCGGCGCGGTTTCCGGCCTATCGCCAGTACCTGGCCCAGGTGCCCGCGCTGGTGCCGTCCCCGGCCTCGGCGGGCGCCGCCGTGGCCTCGAACCGGTTCTCCTGGGTCCGGTCCCGGCGCAACTTCGGGCTCCGGGCCCTCTGGTTTCTCCCCATGGTGCCCGCGCTGAACTGGGCGCTCCGGTGGTGTACGGGATGGTGCGCATGAGGCGGCTGCTGGCCTTGGGGTTGGCGGTGGCCGCGCTGGGCGGGTGCGCCTCCGCGCCCAGGAAGACCTATATGAACGGGATCAACCACTGCTACCTCTGCGCGGTCCGGGTGGCCCGGTCCAATGGCTACCAGATTCGCGAGCAGGACTTCCATGTCGGCAAGGGCACCCTCGTGGCGGCGCGGAGCACGCCTGATCCCCGCCAGACCCGGATCTCGCGGGGCTGGTTCAAGCGTACGCGCGAGGTGATCTGGAACATGTGGGAGCGGCACGAGTTCGAGTTCTGGGACGAGGACATGGCCGGCGGCCGGACCCGTTCCGAGGAACGGGTCACCGCCTCCTTCAAGGCGCGGAGCGGGAGCGCGTTTTCCTGGCTGGGCGTGGGGAAGGATGATCGTACGGTCGTCAAGATCGCCGTGGACAACACGGATTTCGGCCGGGAAGAGTGGGTGATCCGGCGCATGGAAGCGCCGCCTGAAATCCGGGAGCGGATGTTCCGCGGGCTGGCCGACTGCCTGGGGCTGGCCACGCCCACGCTCTACACGGCCCGGTCCACGCTCCCTGCGGCCCAGGCACCGGCCGTGGCGAGCGTGTCCACCCTCCCTCCCGCGGCTCCCCTTGTGCCGGCGGTATTGCCGGTGCCGCCGCCCGTTGTAGTGGCCGCGCCGCCTGCGGCAACGGTGGCGGAGGCGGCGGGTTCCGCGACGCTGGTGGCCGCGTCGACCGGGGGGACGGCGACTGCCCTGCAGGCGGCGGCGCCCGCCCAGCACACCATCCAGGCGCCGCCCATCGCCGAGGCCCAGCTGGCCAAGGGCAAATCCGCCTACGAGGCGGGCAAGTTCGCCGAGGCGATCCCGCCCCTCGAAAAGGCCGTGGCGGGCGATCCGGAGAGTGCGGAGGCGCTGGTTTACCTCGCCGCGTCCTACTACCAATTGAAGCGGCTGGACGATGCGATTCATGCGTACGAGAAATATGTCGAGTTGGCGCCCAACGACCTCGCGTCGAAGGATTTCCTCGGGGAAATCCGGCGCGAAAAGGCCGGTGTCCATTAGCCGGCGGGAGCGCCTGTGTCCGGCATCACAAAAGCCTTGAGCCACAAGGGTTGACACGCCGGGACAGCCGTGGTCTGATGACCCCGGGAGAAGCGGGTGTCTGTGGTTCCCGCCAGCCGCGCCCAAGGAGGACCTGCCATGAACCGAATCCTGATGACGACCCTCTCCGCCCTGCTCGCCGCCGCTCCGGCGTGTGCCCAGTTGCAGGCGAAGATTCTCAAGGTCTCGGGTGTGGTGCGCGTCGCTCCTCCCGTCTCCGAGGTCTACTCCGCCGCCGCGGTCAACCAACCGCTCACCGACGGTATGACGGTCATGACCGGGGACAACGGCCGGGTCACGATCGAGATTGGGGCCAAGAATCAGATCCGGCTCCGGGCCAACGCCAAGATCACGGTCGGCGCGGGTGCGCCCCGGCTGACGACCTTCAAGCTGGTCTCCGGCAAGATCAAGGGCTACTTCCGCGGCCTGACGGGCGGCGAGAAGTTCAACCTTGAACTCGAGGGGAACAGCGCGATCGCCTCGGTCAAGGGCACGGTATTCGCGGCCGAGAATGGCGACGGCACGGTGAAGGTCAGCACGATCTACGGCGACATCGTGGTCAATGTGAAGAACACGATGTTCGATGTCCCGCAGGGGACCGAGTTGCTGACCAAGGGCAACGGCAAGTTTGCGGTTGGTTCCATTCCGGATGGCGATCTTGACGCCTGGATGGCCGCGGAGGAAGGCACGAGTGCCGATGACACGTCGGCCCTGCACGGATTCGTCACAAATATCAGGAATGATTCCGCCCAGGACGCCGAGGTCATCACCCAGATCCGCGAGGACGACTTTGCCGTGGGCCGCACCCTCAAGGATATGCATGGCAACATCGCCCGGGTGGACCAGCGGTTGGCGCGGCCAACCCCCGATACAATCCAATTTATTAACCTCGTGAAGCGCGATTCCTATACCTACCGTGGAAAGTTTTCCTACGCGGGCTCAAGTGGCCCCCGGTACGACTATCTCGAAACTCAGGCGACGGCGAACATGGGGCTCCCCGCGAGCTTGCAGGAATGGCCCTCGTTCTTCCAGGCCAACGGTCATGAGTTCAAGATCATCGAACGCGAGACAACGATTGCGAATGGCCGTCCTCGAGATCCGGGGCACGACGCGATCCAGTTTTATTCCCACGACTCTGACTATTACACGCGCCATCATCTTGCGCCCCGGCATCAATGGGACGGAATGTACCTGAGCAGCGTGCCGGGAGGCACTCCCGACACGCTGTATATTTTTGACGACGAAGCCACGCCCGTGACCTCCAACGGCCTGGGTTCCGGCGAGTTGTGGGGAACCGCGGTTCTTTCGGCATACAAGGACACGGACAACACCGGAAAACTTGAGGACAACCTCACGCACGACAAGGAGCACGGGCACCTGGGCGAATTCGTCACGGCGAATCGCATCGATTTCCAGGTGGAGGGATACCTGCTCAATCAGGATGGCAAGGTCATGGGCATTACGGACTTCACGCAGAACAAGATTGATGACCCGTTCGGTTTTGCCAAGACCCTTGCCTTTGAAACGATCGTCTCGGTCCGGAACAGCAACGGTGGAAGCATGCTGAACCGGGGGAATATTGACCTGGTCATTATTCCGGACATGGTGGTGGCGGGCGTTCAAAAGTTGATTCCCCTGGCCGCCTCCGGCAGTCTCGGCAACTAGAGTTACCGAGTCACCAAGATAGTTCTTCAAATGCGCTGCAGACGCCTGGCCTCCATTTTGTTGGTTACCGGGAGCGGCCTGGCGGGACGGTGTCAAGCAAGTGCGGGTGCGAGTCTTATCAAGATCGGAGCGGAGATGGTCACTCAGATCGCCACCAATCCCTCTGAATTTTTGTATGACATCTCACAGACCACCGAGGATCGGACCCCCCTGCCGGGAAATCGGGATTTCTCGTTCGGGACCAACATGTTTCCCAATCTCCTGCCCTTCACGGAGCTTTCGGGCGAGACCAAGGTCCGCGTTCACCGTGAACACGGTGGATGGCCCCAGGTTGACACCCACGTGGGCGGATGGAAATTGTTGCTCGCTTCACTTCTCCCGAAGGATACCATTGAGGGTAGTCTCTGGGGAATTCACGGAGGTTTGTCGGCATGTTATTCCCTGGATCCCCGCCTTCGGATTTTTGCCGGATATCAGGCCTCGGCGATGTTCGCAGATATCATCACGCATCTGACGCCGCCTACCACCACCGGCACGGCTGAGTCGGCCTTTGACACCGCGGCGCTCTACAGTTCGCTCGAAAACATCCACACCGGTCGGGTCGAGCACTTCATGTATGTTGGCGGCGAGATGTTCCGAACGCCTTCCAAGCGGCTTGTTGCGGAACTCGGATATGGGCTGGTTAAGAACAAGCTGACGATGCGCCTGACCTGGGCTTCCAGGAACTTCGATACGGGACTTTCGTTCTATCCCGAGGGCGCCTGGGTCCTCTGGCCGTTCGCTAACTTCCAGGTCAGATTCTGATGCGATACCCCGTCGTCATCCTCTCGCTCGCGATGGCCGGTTCCCCGTTGGCGGCGACTACGACGACGGCTCCGGCCAAGGTGCCCACCAAAGCCAAGCCGGCCGTGAAGGCGGCGGCACCTGCCGCGCCCGTCGCTCCGGCGACACCCGCTCCCGCCCCTGCGCCCGCGGCGGTTCCCGTGGCGCCTGCCGCGACGGCACCCGCCCCCTATCTTCCTCCGGCCCTGCCGCACATCGGCCCGTCGGCCACCGAAGCCGCGCCCGTGGCTGAAGTCGCGGCTCCCGTGACACCTGAGGAAAAGCCCGAACCTTCGAAGTTCGTACCCCTCTACCAGTTCCATTACATGGAAGCGGTGGACACCATCAACATCGGCTCGTTCTTCTTCGGGAGCGGCATGGGCACCACGATGGGAGGTCGGTGGGCGTTCACGCCCGGGCAGGCCCTGTACGGGGCCTATGAACTGAACTACAGTGGCCCGGGCCTGCGCCCGCAGGAGGGGCGCGAATTCACGGAGCGAGACCTCTCCCATCAGGCGTCATTGGGTCATGAGTGGTCGCCGGTGAGCGGCCTTGCGTTGGGTTCCCGTGCCCTGTTTCAGCGGCAGATGCGGAGGAGTGGCGGAAGCGACGTTTTTGGGACTGGTTTGTATGACTATTGGACCATTGGGCTCACGGAGCGGGCGGACATGAAGCTCGCCGGATTCGCCACCGGGGCGTCGCTGTCCTATGCCCTGGTGCACTTCCCGAACTACACCGATCTTCTGAATGAGTACCAATCCGCGTCGGTAGAAGCCGAGAAATCGGGTGGATTGCAGGACTATAACCGGATAACGACCTCGTTTGATGGGAAGTTTCTCGGGCAAGGTGCCGGATGGGTGAACCTGACCTGGATGATGTTCGAGCACCAGAAAGTTCTGACGGACAAGGGTGTGCCGAACACGACGGCACAATTCGATTCGATCTATGAGCTCGGCGCCTCCTGGGCCCAGCCGCTGGCGGGCGATTCCGGGTCGTCGATTCTTTCGGTTGAGCCGTCTGTGAATGTTGCCGTCAAGCGCTCCAACCAGAATTTCCTGAAATACCCCAAGTTTGGTGATCTCGTGAATTTTGAGTTCGTCAAGGACTACTACAGTGATGTGTCGCCGACGATCAGCGCGCCCTTGAAATGGTCATTCAAGGCCGGGACCGCGCTCTTCCTTTCACCTTCATATTCCATGCTGGCCTATTCGAGCCGGCCACCCCGGGACGCGACGGGCACCTATTTGCTGGGGAAGAAGCAGTCCAATTCCACGTTCATCCTTACCACCGGCGTTAGCACCAGCTGGCACCGGTTCGCCCGGGTTTCGTTCGGGTACTCCGTCCATGTCCAGCAGTCGAATAACCGGTTCGAGCGGTTCCTGCCCTACAACTATGTCGGGCATGTGTTCTTTACGTCGCTTGATTTGGCGTACTAAGACTTTCACTGCCAATCAATTAGGTTAGCCTTCAGCTCCATCGAAAGCCGCTTCGCGCGCGGCGTAGCCGCGCGGCTCCGCGGGGCCGGGCCTTGCCCGGCCCGATTCGTTTCGAGATGTGGGATATACTAATTGAGTTTTGACGGGGCAGTAGCTCAGTTGGGAGAGCGCGTCGTTCGCAACGACGAGGTCAGCGGTTCGATCCCGCTCTGCTCCAGGACTCATCATGAGCTCCCTGAATGACGCGGTCCTCCTCCTGAATTCGACGTACGAACCGCTGAACGTGATCAACGTGAAGCGGGCCCTGCGGCTTGTCTTCACCCGGAAGGCGGAGCCCGTGGAGGCCGACGGCATCGCGGTTCACACGATCAGCAGGACCATCCCCGTGCCCCAGGTCGTGCGGCTGGGCTACTATGTGCGCCGGCCGAACCAGCGGGTAAAATTCACCAAGCGCACGGTGCTGGCCCGCGACCACCACACCTGCCAGTACTGCGGGATCCAGACCCGGGACCTGACGCTGGACCATGTCGTGCCGCGCACGCTGGGCGGGGAGACGACCTGGATCAATGTCGTGGCGGCGTGCAAGAAGTGCAACGGGTCCAAGGGCGGCCGGTCGCTCAAGGACTCGGGGCTCAAACTCCGGCGCGCCCCGCGCGAGCCGCGGTTCCTGCCCTACCTGCGGCTGGTCAAGCAGTCGTACCAGCGCGCCTGGGACAAGTACCTGTTCACGGACCCCGAGAGCCCGTTTCTCCTGCGCGGGCCCCTGCCGGGCGCCGACGGGGCGCGGCTGGTGGGTACCCGCCGGGCGGCCGGCGCCGCGGCCTTGAACTAGGGCGCCGATGCAATTCCCCGTCTGGGAAATTCCCTGGGTCGGTGCGGAACTGCCGCGCGCGCTGGTGGGCCATGCGCTGGCCCTCGCGGCGCATGTCGTGGCCGGGTCGAGCCTGCTCATGGTCCTGCTCGAGCACCGGGCCCAGCGCGAGGGGAACCAGCCCCTGCTCTCCTTCCTCCAGAACTGGAGCCGGTTCGGGCTGTTCATGACGGCCATCCTGGGCGCGGGGCTGGCGGCGGGGCTCTGGTTCGTGGTGGCGGTGACCCAGCCGTGGGCGGCGTTCGCGCTGGCGCGCGTCCTGTTCTGGGTGTGGGGGATTGTCTGGGTGCTGGGCGCGGTCGCGCTCGCGGGGACCCTTCTCTATTACAGCGGCTGGGGGGTCACGCCTCCGGGCCATCACCTCGCGGCCGGCTGGATTGTTGCGGGGGCGGCATGGCTGGGGCTGTTCACCCTGACCGGGATTCAGGCCTTCCTGCTGGATCCGGCAGGGTGGCTGAAGTCCGGCGAGCTCTCCGATGGTTTCTTCAACCCCGCGTTCAACCCCGCCCTCCTGATGCACACGGGGCTGGCGCTGGGTCTCGGCGGGCTCTTTCTCCTGGTCGCGGCGACCGAGGCCGAACCCCTGCGCCTGCGCGGCATCCTGGTGCGTGCGGGCGCCTCCTTCGCCTGCCTGGGTTTCCTGGGCCTGCCCGCCGGCGCGGGGTGGGAAGCCGCCGTCCTGCCGGCCACGGCGCGCGAGGCCCTGCGGTCGTGCGCGGGCCCCGTGGACATCGTGTTCTGGGGCGGGATCGCCGTCTCGTGCCTGCTGGCGGCCTTCGCCGCGGCCGGGCCGCTGACCCGCCCCGAGGGGGCGGCGCGGCCGCAGGCCCTGCTGATGCTGGCGTTGGGACTGGGCGTGGCGGTGGCGTTCGGGTGGACCTGGCAGGCCGCGCGCGGTCCGCATGTGGCCGCGGGCTGGTTGGAGGCCAACGGGCTCCAGCCGGGTGAAATTCATACCCTGCGCGCGGAGGGGTTCCTGGCCAACGCCCGCTGGGCGACGGTCAAGACGACGGCGGATGCCGGGCGCGCGGGCGGGGAACTCTTCCGCCTGCAGTGCGCGGCCTGCCACACGCTCACGGGCCACCGGGGCCTGCTCGCACTGGTCCGGGGCTGGGACCAGGAGACGCTGGTCCGTCACCTGGACCACCTGCCGTCCCTCCGCGGCGCCATGCCGCCCTTTGCGGGCTCGGCCGAGGAGCGGCGCGCGCTGGCCCGCTGGCTGGTCGCGCAGGGGGCCGCCCGATGACCCCGCCCACGGGCGTTCCCGTCCTGCCCGCTCCGGCCGCGATGTTGGGTGCCCTCCGGCTCGTCGCCGCGGTCGTCTATGCGGTGCCACAGTCGCTGGCCATCGGCTGGCCGGTCCTGACGCTGGTGGCGGAAGGCGTGGGCCACGGCGCGGGGGACACCTCGATGCGGCGGCTGGCGGTCTGGCTGGCGCGCCGCACGCCCGGGGCCATCGTGATGACCATGGTCCTGGCCTTTCCGCCGTTCCTCCTGGACCTGGTCCTGCACGGCTCTGCCATCCTGCCCGCCGCCCAGCACCTTGGCTGGGCCTGGCTGGCGGCCACGCCGCTGATGTTCATCGGGCTGGGGGCCTCCTTCTGGGTGGCCCTGCGGCGGCGCGGCACGGAGCCGTCCACCATCCGTCCGTTCCTGCCCGACATCGTCGAAAGCTACCTGCTGGCCTTCCGCCGGCGCGGGCTGGAACGGCCCGGGCTGGCCCTGACGCTGGTGGCGCTGGCGGCCCTGCTGGGCACCGGGATCATCTTTACCGCCCACGGCGTCCTGCTCACGCGTCCCGCGCTCTGGGCGCCCGCCGCCGGAATTCCCAATGGGTGGAAGTTCCCCCTGGGTGATCCCGAACTCCTCCCCCGGCTGGTGACGATCCTGGTGGGGGCCCTGGCCGTGGCGGGGCTCTCGGTCGGCTGGCACGGGGCGGACCGGCTGGCCGACGGGGAGGCGGGGTACGGCCGGACGGCGACCCGGTTCGGCATCCTCTGGTTCGGCGTGGCGACGGGCCTGCTGGCCGTGACCTGGCCGTGGTGGCTGATGGCCCTGCCGGCCCCCCTGCGGCTGGCGGCCCTCTCCGGGCCGGGACCCTTCTGGTGCTGGGTGGGCGGGGGCGCGGCGGGCGTGGCCGTCCTGCTCGCCATCGTGGCGGTGGCCGCCCCGGAACCCCGGCAGTACATCGTGGGTGCCGCGGTGGCGCAGGTGATTTCGCTCGTGGGTTTCGCGGCCCTGCGCCAGCGACTGCGCGAGGCGGCGCTGGCGGGTTGGGACCCCGGGGCCGTCACGACGGTCACGCATTCCGGGCCGGCAGTGCTGTTCGCCGTCACCGCCGTGCTTGCGGCCGCCGCGCTGGCCTACCTCGTCCTGTCCTCCGCGCCATCCCGCCGCGGGACCTGATGCGCGTCCGGCGCCCGGCGGCCGAGCGGGGCCAGGCCAACCACGGGTGGCTCCGGACCTGGCACACCTTTTCGTTCGCCGACTACGATGACGCCGGCTGGCGGTCCTGGCGGCACCTGCGGGTGATGAATGAGGACTGGTTCGACCCGGGCCACGGGTTCGGGATGCATCCGCACCGCGACATGGAGATCGTGACCTGGGTGCTGGAGGGGACGGTCGAGCATGCCGACAGTACGGGCGGGCACGGCGTGCTGGTGCCAGGTGATGTGCAGGCGATCACCGCCGGGCGCGGCCTCCTGCACAGCGAAACCAATCCGTCGCCGGACCGGGCCCTGCACCTGTACCAGGTCTGGCTGTTGCCCGAACGGCCGGGGCTTGATCCTGCTTACGCCCAGCGGTCGGTGGCAGCGGCGGACCTCGCAGACCGGTTCGGACTGCTTGTCTCACGCGACGGGCGGGAGGGCTCGCTCACCATTCACCAGGACGCGGACATCCTTGCGGCCCGGTTGGGACCCGGCAAGGAAGTTCGGCGGCCGATCGCCGCGAACCGGCATGTCTGGGTGCAGGCGGCGGCGGGCGCGGTGACCGTGAATGGGGAGGCGCTCGCCGAGGGCGATGGGATCGGCCTGCGGGCCGAGTTCGAGTTGGTGGTGGCGGCGGCACAGGGCGCGGAGGTGCTGGTCTTCGACATGGGCTGACGCGGCGGGCGGGTACAATCGGGAGGTGTTCGCCGCCCTGTTCGGCCTGTGGAATGCCTGCGTCCTCGCCGTCTGGTTGCACGTCTACCATCCGACGCTGGCGCCGGTCCTGACGATCGCCCGACGGCTGGCGGTGCCGGGGCGGTTCTCCTTCACCGTGCTGGCCGCCAACTGGAGTGCGTTCGCGCTGGCGTGCCTGGTCGCCGGCGGCCTGCTGGCGTGCGCGGAATCGGCCGGCCGCCGCACGCGCCGCTGGGCCCGGGTGCCGGGAGGAGAGGCACCGGCCACCCTTCTGCCCGGGCTGGGCCTGCTGGGCCTGGCCATGCTGGCCGCCGGGCTCACGGGTCTCCTGTTCGCGCCCGCGCGGCCGCTGGCCTCCGGCGCGCTGGCCCTGCTGGGCTTCGCCCGGGTTCGGCGGCTGGTCGCCGGGTGCCGTGCCATGTGGCCCTCCGCCACGCCGGGGGAGCCGGGCGTTTCGCTGGTCGCCGTCATGGCCGTGACGGTCGCGGCCGGCCTCGCGCTGGCCGGCGTGATGGGCCCCGAGACCGGCTGGGATGCGCTCATGTACCACCTGCGCCTGCCCTCGTTCTACCTGATGCACCACAAGGTCTACGGCGTCCGGCATGCCGCACCCTACGGCGAGTACCCCGCGCAGGTGGAGATGCTCTACACGCTGGCCGGGCTGGTGGCCGGCGATCAGTGCGCCCGGATCCTGAACGGCGTGCTGGTGGCCCTCGTTGGACTGGTCACCCTGGGGTTCGTGGGTGAGCTGGGCGGGGGCCGGTCGGCGCGGGGCGCCGCCCTGCTCATCGTGGCGGGCTGTCCCACGCTCCTGGCGCTTGTGCCGCGGGCGTACGTGGATCCCGGGTGTGCCGCCTTTGCCGCCGCCGGGTGCCTCGAACTCCTGCGCTGGCGGCGGACGGGCGCACGCGCCTCGCTCGTGCTGGCGGGGGGACTGGCCGGATTCGCGATGGGGTCGAAATACATCGGCGTCTTCGCCCTGCCGGGCGGGCTGGCCGTGCTCCTGGGGTGCCGGCGGCGCGGGGTCGCCCTGGCGGGGGCCGCGCTGGCCTTCCCGCTCCTGCCGTGGCTCCTCAAGAACTGGCTGTTCACCGGGAACCCCGTCTCACCCTTTGCGGGCGTCCTCTTCGGCACGCCCGTCGCGTTGGCGGCGGAGACGACCCTGCTCGGCCCCCTGGGGGCCGTGGCTGCCCTGCCCGCCCGGCTGAAGGCCTTCCTGCTCGATGGCGGCCATCTCGACAGCCCGCTGACGCCGGCGCTGGCCGGCCTCCTGCCCCTCCTGAGCTGGCGGGAACCGGATCCCCTCCGCCGCGCGGCGCGGTTGGCCTCGGGCGGTTGGATCCTGGCCTGGGCGCTGGCAGCGCCCGAGGCGCGGTTCGTCCTGCCCGCCGTTCCGGTGCTTGCGGCCCTGCTGGCGGCGCGGCTCGGGGCGATGAGCGGGACCCCGGCGGGACGGGTCGGCCGGTGGGCACTCACGGCCCACAGCCTCGCCGCCGCGGGCTGGGCCGCCGCGCTGGCCTGGACGACGCTGGACCCGCTCGCCATGCCGCTGGGCCTCATCACCGCCCGGGCGCGGCTGTCGGCGGGACTGCCCCCCGCTCCCGAGGCCTACGCGGCACGCGATGCGGTCACCCGGCTCGTGCCGCCGGGCGACCGCGTCCTGGTCGCCAGCCACTTCGCCACCTACTACGCCGACCGCGAATGCCTGGCGGAATTCCACGCGGGCGGGTCCAAGCTCGCCCGCATTCTCCGTGCGGGGGCCAACGAGGCCGGGATCGCCGTGGGCCTGCGCCGACTCGGGGTGCGGTGGGTGCTGGCCATTGAGCCCGGGGCCTCCTACCTTGACCAGCCCGGGTTCTATGATGTGCCGGCATCCGGGTGGGCGGGGTGGGCCTCGCTCCTGCGCCGCCGCGGGGAGATTGCGTGGCAGGCGGACCGCCATGCCCTCATCCGGCTGGGAATGACTCATGCCCCACGACCCCTGCCCGTCCTGCCGGTCTACGAAACCGTCGCGTTCCGCGCCGCCGACCGGGCGCGGGAAGCCGGGCGGCTGGACGAGGCGCTCGCCGCCTACGAGCGTCCGCCCGCCCTCCTGCGCGGGGTGGGTTCGACGTGGCTGCGGATCGCGCTGGTCCGCCATGCCGCGGGCGACCTCGCCGGCGCGGAGACGGCATACCGGGCGGCGCTGGCGGCGGGCCTGGACACGGTCCCCCTGCGCCACGGGCTGGCCGAAGCGCTTCTCGCGCGCGACGAGGCGGCGGCGGCCCTGCCGCATGCGGAGGCGGCGTGGGCGGCGCGCCCCGGGTCCGCGTTGGTTGCCTTCACCCTGGCCCGAATCCACCACGCGCTGGGCCGCGATGCGGTGGCGCGGGCCTGGATCGGCGAGGCCGTCCGGGCCCAGCCCGAGGTTGAGTTGTTCCGGCGGATGGCGGCCATCCTGGGGCCCCGATGACCGGTCCGGCGTTTGCGCTGGCCCTGGCCGGGGAGATCATGGCCTGGGCCGGCCTGCCCGGCCCGGGCGTCCTGCTCGCCACGCTCGGCCTGCTGGCGCTGGTCCGGTCGCGGCCCGGACCGCCCCCGCCCGTCCCCGGCCGCGGCACGGAGCGGGCCGTGCTGGCCGCGCTGGTGCTGGCGGGTGCCTGGCTCCGGGGGCACCGGCTGGCGGACCTGCCGCCGGGCATCTGGCTGGACGAGGGCCGGACCGGGTTCTGGGCGGTCAGGATCATGCGGGGCGAGGCACTGTGGGGGATGCCGGAGGCCTCCGAACCGCTGGGGTATTGGCTGGATGCACTGGCCTTCCGGCTGTTCGGTCCCACGCTCACGACGGGGCGGGCGGTTTCGGCGCTCCTGGGCACCGCCACGATTCCCGCGCTGTGGTGGGCCCTGCGGTCCGTGTATGGCCCGGCCGTGGCGCTGGGCGCGGCAGGCGCCCTCGCGGTTTCGCGCTGGCACATCTATCACAGCCGGCTGGCCACGGTCTATGTCCTGTTGCCGCTGGCCGTGGCGCTGGCGTCCGGCTGTCTGGTCCGCGCGGTTGCCACCGGCCGGACCCGGTGGTGGATTGGACTGGGGTTGACCGCGGCCGCGGCCGTGAATGCGTACCTGCCCGGTCGGGCCCTGCCCGCGGTCCTCGCCGCGACGGCGGCCCTGTCCCTCCTGCGCCCGGTCGCGGGCGCACGCCCCGGCGGCCGGGGCTGGGCGCTGGCCGGGGGCGCCTTTGCCGTGGCCATGCTTCCCTTCGCGATCCACCTGGCGACTTTTCCCGTGGCCCTGTCCTTCCGGCTGGGCCAGCTCACGGAAGGCTTCCGGCTGTCCCCGGTGCGCACCGGACTGCTCCAGGCGGCGCACGGGCTGGCCGCGCCCTGGAGCCGCACGCTCACGGACCTCATCACCACCTTCCCGGCCGCCGCCGACGCGCCGTTCCTGGCCGCACCCGCCTCGGCCCTGGCGCTTCTCGGGCTTCCGTTCCTCGCGCGCGCCCGGTGGCCGGCGTGGAACACCTTCCTCCTGCTTCTCGGCCTTTCCCAGGCGGCCATTTGCGCTGTGACCGGGCTCGGCGGATTCCGGCTCGCGGCCGTGATCCCGCTCCTGTGCCTCCTGCAGGGCCTCACCCTCGCCCGCCTTGCCGCCGTGCGGCCCGTGCTCGCCGTCGCGGTCCTTGGAATGGTCGCGGTGACGGAGGCGCATGGCGTGGTGACCGACCGGTGGTGGGGCGCGCCCCGGGTCGAGATGGAACGGACCTTCTTTGCCCGGTACCGGGACCTGGCGGACGCCCTCGCCGTGGAGGCCCGCCGGCACCCGCTGGCCTTGAGCCCGGACTCCGCGGAGCCGGATGCCGCCACGGAAATCAGCGTGGCCCCGGTCATCTTTCTGGCCGGACCCGTCCTGCGCCACCGCGTCCCCGCCACGCTGGCGGAAGGCACGCGGGACGGGGGCGAGGTGGCCTTCCTCGTCGGTTCCCGGCGCAAACTGGAACTGCTCCGGGAGGTGGTGCCGGGGGGCCGAATGCTTGAAATTGCCGAGCGGGGCAGTCCCACGCGCGGCGGCGGCGCCTACCTCGCGGGGCGCACGGCGCGGGCCCGGATGCCCCTGCGCGACCTGGCCGACCTGATCCGGGCGCTCGATGCGCAGGCAGCGCTGGCGGCGGCCGGCCGGCCGGGTGAGGCGCTGGCCGCCGCGGACGGGTTGGTGGCCCGCTGGCCGGCGGTGGGCGAGTGCCGGGTCCGCCGCGGGGGTCTTCTTCTGCAGGCGGGCCGCCGGATCGAGGCGGCACGCGAGATCGCGCTGGCGGTCCGGCTGTGCGGCCGGGTCAACGCCCAGGCGCTCCAGTTGCGCGGGTCACTGGCGGCCGCAGACGGCGCGATCGACGAGGCGCGGGGCTGGTGGCGCCGGTCACTGGTGCTGGACCCGGCGCAGGAAGGAGTGTGGGCCAACCTTATCCTGGCGTGCACCCGGCTGGGTGACACGGAATCCGCCCGCATCACGCTTCGCGAAGCTCTCTCCCGGTTTCCCGACTCCCTGGCCCTGCGCGGCCTGGCCCTGTAGGGCGCCGGCCCGGTGTCGTACAATCACAGGCGGAGAGGTGGCCGGGTGGCCGCTCGCGTTCAACGCGGGCCGGCTTCAGCCGGCCAGGCGTCGGACTCGAAATCCGATAGGAGGGTGTCGCATCGATCCGAATGCGCCAAATGTGGTGAAGTCTCCATTGACGGAGCATGACCGCCAGGTCCTGGCCGCCGAGCCGTTTGGCGACATGTTCAAGCTCGTGGTGGATATCACCCGGTTGACCGTCACGGTGGGAGGGGATTTCCATGCCGAAGGGGAGAGCCTCATGCTGGCCGGGGGGGCACGACAGGAGGATCTTTGGGGGGCCAATTACTATCCTGCCCGGCCGGCCGGGCTCCGGTTGGAATATTCGGCCCTCATCAACATTCGCCCCGCCCGGAACAACCGGGGGCATCTCATCGAATCCGAGGAGATCAAGAAGGTCGTGCGTGAGGTGGTTGCGCGAATGATCGGTCCCATATGAGACTGCACAAAAACACCACGGCAGACAAGGTCCGGTCGTGGCCCCCGGCCGTTCAGGTGGGTCATGTCGCCTCGGAGTTGTCGCGGGCAGCGAGCCTCATCGAGACCGGCGGGCCGGGGGAAGCCCTGGGTGCACTCTTGCGGGCGCGTGAGCTCCTGGGGGTCATGGAAACATGTCCGGCCCTTCCTGTGGGGTGGGGACCGGATCTGGCTGATGCTGTCCACCGGCTCGCACTGGACAAGCTCGGTAATCCGAATCCGGCCGAATGGCGAAGTCTTCAGGCACGCCTGATGGGCCTGCTCGAGAGAACCCCCGCCGCGTAGTAAAATCATCGGCGGAGAGGTGGCCGAGTGGCCGAAGGCGTCGGACTCGAAATCCGATAGGGGGGAAACTTCCTCGTGGGTTCAAATCCCACCCTCTCCGGCTTCGTGCCTGGAACCGTCCGCCCCGCCCCCAATGCCCCCGTCACCCGGGTCATGGCCGTGGCATGGCGGGACCTTTCCCGGCCCGAGCAGATCGCGTTCTGGGTTGCCTGGGCCTGGCTGTTGGGCTCCATGATTCATTTCTCCAGGTTCACCTATGACGATGTGTTTATCAGCCTGCGGTATGCCGAAAATCTGATGGAAGGCCGCGGCTATACCTTCAATCCCGGTGAGCGGGTCGAGGGGGCCTCGAATCCGTTGTGGGTCTGGCTCCTCGGCGCCTGCGCCTGGATGCGCCTGCCCATCCTTCCCACGGCCAAGGTTGTAGGGGGACTTGCCGTTCTGGGGGTGCCCTGGCTCCAGCTCGGTCTGAGTCGGGCGCTGGCCCCCTGGCGTCCCAATGTGGTTTCTGTATGGCTGACCGCGCTGGCCGCACCGATGGCCTTTTGGGGTGTCAATGGACTGGAGACCGGGGCCGAAGCGGGGCTCCTCCTGCTGGCCATCGTGCTCACGCACCGCGACCTGGGCCGAACGGGCCGCATCGGGGTGAGCGCCGCCCCGGCCTGGCTCGGGCTCGCCCTGATCCGACCCGAAGGTGCCGGGTTCACCGTGCCGTACCTAGCGGTGATCGGCATCGCTGAATTCAGGCGCTGGCGACACGGATGGGGGACGCTGGGTTCGGCCATCATCGTGCTTGGCGGGATCGCCGCGCTTCAGGCCTGGCGGTGGAGGACGTTCGGGGCGCTGGTGCCCAATACCTACTGGGCCAAGGTCGCGAACCCCGCCCTCTTCGCGACCGGAAACGGACGGGGATATCTATGGAGATTCCTGCTGGAGTGGGGTGGGCCCCTCCTGCCCCTCGGCGCCGCCATGGGTGCAGGACTGAGCTGGAGGAGGGGCCGGGATCTTTCGGCGTTGTGCAGTGCAACGGTCCTCTGCCAGGTGGGGTTCATCCTCCTGGTGAGTTGCGATTGGATGGCCGGCTGGCGGTTCATGGTGCCGGTCTGGCCGGTGCTCGCCCTCCTCGCCGGCTCGGGATGCACGGCGCTGTGGGACAGGGTGCGACCCGAAGGCCGGGGATGGCGAACGGTCCTGGTGATGGTGCTTGCGGTCGGCCTGGCGGGGACTTCAGCCCGCAGAATGTCCCGCCTGGATTCCGCGATCGGGCCCAACGGGTACGGTCCCACCGGACTCCACCGGGACATCGGGCGGTGGCTGAAGGCCTCCTTCGGGTCCGGGACGACGCTGGCGCTTTCGGATGCCGGGGAGATTCCGTATGAATCCGGACTGGTGACGATGGATCTGCTTGGATTGACGGATTCGTACATCGCTCGGCATTCGCCGGCAGAGGGTGCGGCCTCCGTTCTGCTTCGGGCGCCCGATCTCATCATCCTGGCACAGGGGACCCGCCCGAAGCTTGTTCTTGGCGGCGGGGGCGGGGTCACGGCGCCGCTGCGACCGGATGATTTCACGGATGTGGATGTTCCCCGGGGAGCCCTGGAGCGGGCCCTCTACCTGGCACCGGGGTTTTCCGCCCGGTACCGGCGGTCCCGCGTGTGGACCAATTCAATGTTTTATGACCTCGTGCTCTACACACGGAAAGGATTTCCCCGTCAGGCACCGGCCGGTAGGGCCGACCCGTATCATAATTGAATCGTGAATCAGACGACGGTCAACGGCATTCAAATGAGCTATGGAGACGAGGGGCGCGGGACCGCGCTTGTCCTGGTCCATGGGTTTCCGCTCAGCCGGAAGGCGTGGGGACGGCAGGCCGGGCTCCCGGGATGCCGGGTCATCACACCCGACCTCGCGGGGTTTGGCCAAAGTGACGCCCGGTCCGGACGGGTCACCATGGACCAGTTTGCCGATGATGTTCACGCCCTGCTGGTGGGGTTCCAGTCCGGGCCGGTGATCCTGGCCGGCCACTCCATGGGTGGCTACATCGCGCTGGCGTTTGCGCGGAAGTATCCCGCCCTCCTGCGCGGGCTGGTCCTGGTGGGCACGAAAGCGGGACCAGATACCCCCGAGGGGGCCGCGGGTCGCCGGGCGACCGCCGACAAGGTGAAGGCCGGTGGCGTGGGCGTGGTCACCGCGGTCATGGCCCCAAAGATGCTGGCCGGCGGGACGGGTGACCCCGCCCTGGTGGCGGCGGTGCTGGGCATGATGGCGGGCGCAACGCCGGAAGGCGTGATCGGCGCCCTGCTCGGCATGGCAGAGCGGCCGGATTCCACGCCCTGGCTGGCCACGCTCACGAAGCCAGTCCTCGTGGTGACGGGTGCCAACGATGTCCTGATTCCCGCCGCGGAATCAGAGAAGCTGGCGGCCGCCCTGCCGCAAGCCACCCTGCGGGTCATTCCAGAGGCGGGTCACCTTGTCGCCTGGGAACAACCGGCGGCGTTCAATGAGGCGCTTACCGGATGGGTGGCGGGATTGGCGGCATGACCATCCTGTTCATCGGCGGGACCGGGTTAATTTCCTCGGCGTGCGCGGCGCTGGCCGTGGCCCGGGGGCACCGGCTGACCCTGCTCAACCGCGGCAAGACCGCGCACACCCCGTCTCCCGGGGGGACCGAAATTCTGCACGCGGATTGCCGGGACCGCGCTGCGGTGGAGGCCGTGCTGAAGGGGCGCACCTTCGACGCCGTGGTGAACTGGATCGCATTTGACCTGGCCCATGTGGAGCAGGATCTCACCGTCTTTGGCGGCCGATGTGGCCACTATGTGTTCATCAGCTCAGCCTCAGCGTACGAGAAGCCGGCCCGTTCCTGGCCGATCACCGAGACCACGCCGCTGTCCAATCCCTTCTGGGAGTACTCGCGGAACAAGGCGACCTGCGAGGCCCGGCTGATGCGCGCCTTCCGGGAGACGCAATTCCCCGCGACCATCGTTCGGCCCTCCCTCACCTACGGCCCGACCCAAATTCCGCTGGCGCTCGGGTGCTGGGGCGCGCCGTTCACGCTCATCCGGCGCGCGCGGGAGGGGAAGCCGCTCGTCGTGCCGGGGGACGGCACCTCACTGTGGGTGGTCACCCACCACCGGGATTTCGCCACGGGGCTGGTCGGCCTGCTGGGCTTGCCGGCGGCGGCGGGCGAGGCGTTCCACATCACCTCTGATGAGGCACAGTCGTGGAACG
>JAHFSL010000554.1 GCA_023265785.1 Candidatus Coatesiibacteriota bacterium
AGGAAGAACATCTGGGTCTGGAACGCGTACTGCCGCATGTCCTTGTAGAACTTGGTGAGGAAGGGGTTTTCCTCCACTTCCTCGCGGACGAACCGGCCGTTCAGCTCGCGCGCCAGCGCCTCCGCCACCGTCGTCTTCCCCACCCCGATGGGACCCTCCACGACTACATAGCGGGAGGCGGATTCGCTCACGGCAGATGATTCCGGAACTGACGCTGGACCGGGACGGACGCACGGGTGATTCGCTGGCGGCGCGCCAGGGGCGCGAGCAGGTCCTTGAGGGGCGTCCCCAGAACCGGATGCCGTGCCGCGGGCGCCAGGTCCAGCACCGAACGCAGGGCGAATGCGCGGGCGTGCAGGCGAGGATGGGGGACCGTGGCACGGTGCGCCGGGCTCACGGTGTCCCCCAGCAGGAGCAGGTCCAGGTCGAGCAGTCGCGGGACCCGCCTCGCGCTCCGCCCGCGCCGGCGGCCGAGCGACCGTTCCACGGCGAGCAGGGCCCGGACCAGCGGCCCGGCGGCCAGCGGGGTCCGGGCCCGCACGGCGGCGTTCAGGAATTCGGGCTGGCCGGCCATCCCCGGGCGGTCGGCCACGGGACCGGAGCGATAGACCGGCGACACGCCAGTCACGCGCACGCCCGGAACCCGCCGCAGGGCCCGAACTGCGGCGCGCAGGAGGGCGACCCGATCGCCCCGGTTTGACCCCAGGCCGATGAAGGCGTCACAGTCCCGCGGCAAGGCGCTCGATCCGCCCGACGGCCTCGCGCACCTTCAGGTCAGGAACGGAGAGCGAGAGCCGGATGTACCCCTCGCCGTGCGCGCCGAACCCGGAGCCCGGTGTCACCAGCAGGTCCGCCTTCTCCATGAGCCAGGCCGCGTAGCCGGCGGACGTTTCCCCCGGCGGTAGGGGGACCCAGAGGTAGATGGCGGCGGCGGGCCGGGGCGCCGGCAGACCCAGGAGGCGGAGCGCGTCCGCCACCCGGTCACGCCGTGCACGGTAGACGGCACTCATCCGGGCGGCAAAGGGCGTGGCCAGCCGGAGCCCCACGATCCCCGCCTGCTGGACCGCCTCGAAGGCGCCGGAGTCCAGGTTGCCCTTGAACGCGGCCAGCCCGGACACCAGGTCGGCGTTGCCCACGGCGAACCCGATCCGCCACCCGGTCATGTTGAGCGTCTTGGACAGGGAGTGGAACTCGATGCCGACATCCTTCGCGCCCGTCGCCTCCAGGAAGCTGGGGGGCCGGGCCTTCCGGTCATAAAAGAGCTCGGAATAGGCGTTGTCCGAGGCCACGATGAACCCGTGGCGCCGCGCCAGCGCGGCCACCCGCCGGTAGAACTCCAGCGGCGCGGTCGCACCGGTCGGATTGTTGGGGTAGTTGATGAACATCATCCGGACCTTGAGGCCGCCCCGCAGGCGGCGCCCCAGGCTTTCCAGGTCGGGCAGGAACCCGTTCTCCGGGGAGAGCGGCATGGTGACGGCGCGGCCCCCGCACATCCCCACGTTGGCCCGGTAGACGGGATAGGCCGGATCGGGCACCAGGACCGCCTCGCCGGGGTTGACGAACGCCCAGGGAAAGTGGGCGATGCCCTCCTTGGAGCCGACCAGCGCCACCACCTCACGCGCGGGATCGAGCCGGACGCCGAACCGCCGGGCATACCACCCCGCCACGGCGCGACGGAACGCCGGCGTGCCCGCCCCGAGCGGGTAGCGGTGCGTCGCCGGGTCGCGCGCCGCCCGCGCGAGCGCCGCGATCACGGGGCGCGGCGTGGGGCGGTCGGGATCCCCCACGCCGAAATCAATGAGGGGACGGCCGGCCGCGATCGCCTCCTTTTTTTTCCGGTCCAGCTCGAGGAAGGGATACGGCGGCAGGCGGCGCAGGCGGTCGGCCCGCAGAAAGGTGCCGCGCCTCACGCGCCGCCCAGCCCGAGGACCTGCCCCATCCGGTAGAGGCCGGGCTTGCGCCCGTCCAGCCATTTCGCCGCCAGCACCGCGCCGCGGGCGAACGCCTGCCGCCCGTGTGCCCGGTGCGTCAACTCGATCCGCTCGCCATCCATCGCAAACAGGACCGTGTGGTCCCCGAAGATGTCGCCGCCCCGGATGGCATGGATGCCGATCTCGGCCTGCCGCCGGGACCCCGTGACCCCCAGCCGCCCGTGGGTCAGTGGCGGGACATCCCCCCGGCCCCAGCCCGCGCGGCCGCGCGCGGCCTGTTCGGTGGCGATCGTCTCCGCAATGGTCAGGGCCGTGCCCGAGGGCGCATCCTGCTTGCGGTTGTGATGCGCCTCGATGATATCAATGTCCGCGCGGTCGCCCACCGCCCCCGTCGCCTGGCGGGCCAGTTCCCAGAGCAGGTT
>JAHFSL010000128.1 GCA_023265785.1 Candidatus Coatesiibacteriota bacterium
CGCTGGAGCCGCACCTGTCCTCGGCCGGCCAGTTCGCCGGCTTCTCGGGACCCGACCTGTTCAAGAAGGCGCATGCGGCGCTGACCGGGCTCCTCACCCAGGCAGGGCTGACCTACCGCTAACGGGCCCGTGAATATCCTGGCGATCGGGTGCCATCCGGACGACCTGGAGATCCTGTGCGCGGGGACGCTGGCCCGGTGCCGCAAGCGGGGCGACCGGGTGTTTATGGCCTCCGTGATGAACGGCCGGGACGGATCGCGGACCATCCCCCCCGAGCAACTCGAGAAGGTCCGCGAGCGGGAATTGCGCGCCTCGGCGGCGGTGATCGGCGCCCGCGTCCTCTGGCCCAACCTGGCCGGGGCGCACCTGGACGAGGTCCCCGGCGCGCGGATGGCGGTCGTCGAATTGGTCCGGGCGGCGCGGGCCGATGTCGTGATCACCCACGCGCCGGAGTGCTACCACCCCAACCACCGGGCGGTGTCGCGGTACGTCCATGACGCGGTCTTTACCGCCTCCCTGCCACGCGTCCGCACCGCCTCGCCCGCGGTGGAGCCCCCCCCGGCGCTCTACTGGATGGATACGATCGCCGGTGTGGACTTCCAGCCCACGGAATATGTGGACATCACGGCGACAATCGGGATCAAGCGGCGGATGCTTCTCAAGCACCGGAGCCAGTTCGCCTGGCTCAAGTCGCATGTGAACATGTCCGTGGTGGATCTGATGCTGACCCAGTCGCGGTTCCGGGGGTTCCAGGCCTCGGTGCGGTACGCGGAGGGGTTCCGCCCCGCACTCAATTACCCCCTGGCGAGGACGAAACGACTTCTTCCATAATTAGCGGTTTCAATTACGGCAAGATTCCAAAAGGAGACTGCACCGCATGGTTCGCGTCACGTCGTTCCCGCTTTCGACCTTTGCGTTCGGGTTGTGGCGGCTGGGGCATGCCTCGCTTCTCATGCGGTTTCGCGGCGGCCCGACGGTCGCCGTGGATCCCTACCTGACGGACGCGGCCGCCGCCGCGTGGCCGCGGATGCGCCGGCGGTTTCCGCCGCCCTTTCCGCCGGCGGCGCTGGATGCCGACCTGGTGCTCGTGACCCACACGCATGCCGACCACCTTGATCTGGAAACCCTCCGACCGTCGCCCGCCTTCGCCCGGGCGAGGTTCGCCGGTCCGGGGAGCGTGTGCGCCGCGCTGGCGGCGCTGGGCGTCCCCGCGGACCGGCTCACCCGGCTGGAGGCCGGCGAGCGGTGGGAGGGGTTGGGGATCGCGGTCACCGCGACCCGGGCCTGGCACTCGCCGGATGTTCCGGACGCCGTGGGATTCAGCATCGCCCCGGTGGATGGGGGTCCCCGGGTCCTCGTCACGGGGGATACCGTCTTCCATGAAGGATTGCACCCGTCGGAACGGCCGGACGTCCTCGTCCTGCCGATCAACGGGAAGCTGGGCAACATGGGAGTGGAGGGGGCGGCGCGGCTGGCCGTGGAGCTCCAGCCCCGGTGGGCGGTGCCGGCGCATTACGACCTGATTGCCGCCAACGGTGAGGACCCGGAGGCCTTCCTCCTCCACATGGAACTCAAGGGGCTGGGCGATCATGCCGGCGTCCTGGGGGTCATGCAACCGCTCCTCCTGGCCGCCGATGGGACGGGCACCCGGGTGACGCGCCAGCTCGAGATGGTCTGGGACTGCGGGCGGCCTGTGCGCGAGATCGCCCTGCCGGCGGGCTACCGGATGCGCCCGTTTCGCGAGGAGATGATCCCTGGTCTCGGCATGATCTATGCGAAGGCGTTTGGTCCCGGCCACGACGCGGCGTGGTGGCGGCGGGAGTTTCTGGAGAGTCCCATGTTCGATCCGGAGCGGGTGATCGTGGTGGAACATGGCGGCGCGCCGGTGGCCACCGCGATCGCCTGGGAGAACGACCACCACCGGGGCCTCTCGCAGGGCATCCTGCACTGGGTGGCGGCGGACCCCGCCCATCACCGGCGCGGGCTGGGCAAGGCCGTGAGTGCCGCGGTCCAGGCCTGGTTCAAGCGGGCGGGCCGGCGCGGCGTGTACCTCCAGACCGATGATGACCGCGTCCCCGCGATTCGGGCCTACCTGGCCCTGGGCTTCGAGCCGGTGGTCACCGACGGGGAGTCCCGCCTGCGGTGGGAGAACCTGCGCGCGGGGATGGCGGTGGCATGAGACGGCTGGCGGCGTGGGCGGGAGCGCTGGTGCTCGACGGGCTCGTCGCGATCCGGGTGCGGTTGCCCGAGGCCGGGGCCCGCCGGCTCGCGGTGCTCGCGGCGCGGCTGGTCCGCGTGGGGATCCCCTCGCGCCGCCGGATCGCGGAGCGTAACCTGCGCCGGGCATTCGGGGATTCCCGGACGGCCGCCGAGCGGACGGTGATCCTGCGTGACGCGTATGCCCGGGCGGCCGTCAACTTTTCGGACATCCTGCTCGTCTTCGGAGCGGCTCGCGACCGCTTCCTGGCCGGACTGCGGGTGGAGGGCCGGGAGCACCTCGACGCCGCCCTGGGCGCGGGACGGGGCGCCCTGGTCGTGAGCGCCCATGTCGGTCCCTTCCCGCTGCTGGCGGCGGTGCGGCCGGCCCCGCGCCTGCGCTTTCGGATGCTCTACCGGGTCCCGAAATCCCCGCGTGTCCGTGAGTTGTTCGCCCGCTGGCTGGACCGGGTGGATGGCGGGAACATCGAGGACCGGCCACGGGATCTGGCGGTTCGCACCAGCCTGGAGGTGCTGGGCGCCGGGGGAGTGGTCGGCCTCCTGCTGGACCAGCACTATGCCTCGGGGGTGGCGGTGCCCTTCTTCGGCCATCCGGCGAAAACGGCCGCGGGCGCCGCCCTGCTGTCGGTCCGGTCGGGCGCCCCGTTGGTTCCGGTCCGGATGGTGCGCGGCGCGGACGGCGGCATCGTCCTGCGCATGGAGCCCGCCCTGCCGCCCCCCGCCACGCGCACGCGGGCGGATCTCACGGCCTGTACCGCGGCCCTGACCGCCCGTATCGAGGCCTGGATCCGCGAGGACCCCGCGTCCTGGTTCTGGGTGCACCGCCGCTGGAAGGACCTCGACCGCGCGGAGGACGACGCCGCCCGCGCGGCGCGCCCGACACCCTAGAGCCCCTTCCCGAACTCCTTCTCGAGGCGTTCCAGGTCGGCGCGGGCTTCCGCGGTGACGGGCGCCAGCGGGGGGCGGACGGGGCCCACGGCGAACCCGCGGAGCCCGAGCAGGTACTTGACGGCCGCGATGCCGCCGCACCGCCGGACCGCCTCCTTGAGCGTGAGAAGCCGCTGGGCCGCAGTGGAGTCGCCCTTCCAGACGGCAAGGACGGTCCGGGGGAACACATTGGCGATACCGGAAATGAACCCGGTCGCGCCCGCCCGGCGGGCATCGGCAAACGTGCCCTCGCTCCCGGCGAAGATGGCCATGCGTCCCTTGAAGGCCCGCAGGAGGCCGTCCACCCGGCCGAAGTCCGACGAGGAATCTTTGCATCCGGCCAGCGTGCCGTCGGCGGCCAGCGCCTCGAGAACCGGGACGGGCAGGTCATAGCCGGTCAGTTGGGGGATGCTGTAGGCGAAGACCGGCAGGGGGGAGCCGCGCTTCGTGGCGCGGTACCATTCCAGCAGGTCGGCGTCCGTGGGCTTGGCCCCGAGCGGGGTGGTCAGGAAGACGGCATGGGCGCCGTGGGCGGCGGCCTCGACCGCGAGCGCGGCCCGCTCCGCGGGGTCCATGGCCCACACGCCGCCCACGACCTTGCCCTCCTCGCCCGCGGCTTCGCAGGCGGACCGGACGACAGTGGCCTTCTCCTCCCGGGTGAGGGCGGGAAACTCTCCCGTGGTTCCGGCCGCGGCCACGCCGTCGAGCCCCTCGTTGATGAGGTACCGGGCGATGGTCCGCACCACCCCGGCATCCACCTGGCCCGCGCCGTCATACGGCGTCACAATCGCCGCATACACTCCTGAAAGCACGGGCGGGTTCATGAGGCGTTCATCTTACTCCGCGGTCTGGAAGTGCGGTGAGAACGCGGTGCGAGGGGGGTAGCCGATTTGCGCGGCGACGCCTGAATCGAGTTGATCGCCGCGCAAATCGCCGGAGGGGGGCGGAGCCCCCTTCCGGGATCAAACGCCGAGGGGGGGGCCTGTGCCCCCCCCTCCGGGATAAAGGTGGGAGTGCCGTGAGCAAGTACTGGGGAGCAGTTTTTTACACCCAGAGGTAGAGCCGTTAGGAAGGATCGAGAGAGGGAGCTTGGCTCGTTGCTCCTCCGGGGGCCCGCCGGCACTCCGCGTCAATGATTCCGCTGGACTGGCGTTGTGGTGGTGGTTGGGTCCCTCCTCCCTTCACTTCCCTTGTAGCAGATCGGGAGCCCCATCGGCAAGCGCGCCGGTCAGGTCCGGGCGGTCCGGGCGTAGCGGCGGGGGCTGGCGCCCACGACCTTCTTGAACTCGGCGGAGAAGTGATGGATGGAGGAGAACCCCAGCCGGGCGGCCACCTGCCCGACATTGAGCTCCCCTGTCCGGAGCAGGGAGCGGGCCCGGGCCATCCGGAGGGAACGGTGGTAGCGCAGGATGGAGGAACCGGTCACCTTGCGGAAGATCCAGTTGAGGTGGGTGGCGGTCATGTGAAATCCGGCCGCCAGTTCCTGCCGCGCAATTGGCCGTTCACTCGCGTTCCAGAGGAATTCCTTGACCCGGGTGGTGAGAAAGAGGTGATGGTGCCGACGTGCCGCCGGCTCCTGCCCGGTGCCCGGAACGCCCCTGGAGGGCACGGGCAGGAGCGAAAACAGCAGGTCGAGGAAGCGGACGCGTTGGGAAGCCTGGGCGGGTTCATCGGCCGCCGCCAGGCCCGCGGACCACAGGTCCCGCAGGGCGGCTCGCTGGGGGGGGCTGAAGGTGAGCGGTCTCCCCGCGAGGGGCCGAAATCCGTCGAGGTCCCCCACAAACATGATGGACACGCCGGTGACGCGTCCGCCATCCGTGGACGCCACCCCGGGCACGGAACCGCCCAACAGGAAGAGACCCTGACCGGGGGTGAGCGGGACCGTCCGGCCCCCCGTTCGAAAGGTGGCCCGACCGGACTCCAGGACATACAACTCACCGCCGTTCCGGCGGAGGCCGCCCGGCCCCGAGGTGCGCGGCAGGCCTTCCACCCGTTCGACATAAATGCCGTAGAGAGAGGCGGCGGCGGGACCGCTGTAACGGACCGGCGAGGCAAGGGATCCCCACGCGGCATCCGGGAGCGCGGCGACCCGTCCCGATGCGGCCGCGGAGAAGGCGAGCCGACTCCAGGCCAGAAGTTCGCGCTCCACCCGGGGGGGAACCCGCGGAACCTGGGCCGCAGGCCAGCCCAGATCCGCCCGGTTGAGGTGCGCCGGCATGCCGGGTTCCTGCAGGAGGCGGTTGACGGCGCGCCGGGGATCGTCGCCGGATCTCAGGTAGGGCCCCACGAGCACGGTGAACACCCGCCGACCGTTTCGGGAAATCGTCAGCGGGTGCCAGGTCAGTCCCGCCGGGCACCGGCCCCGGCCGGATCCGGGCTGGCCCAGCCGGGCGGCCGCGGCATCGCACCGATCACGAAAGGGGCGGGAACCATCCGGAGCCGCGACCTGGTGGAGGGTGTAGCAGAGGAGCGGCCGGTGCCAGCCCCAGGGTCCCAGTGGTTCAAGTGAACCTGGGACGTACACGCTGGAGTGCACCCCGTACAGTCGGAAGAGCATCCACTGCGTCTCGTCGAGGGGGCCGCGCCCCGGCCCGGGGGGGATTGGCACCAATTCAGATTCGTTTTTCATACATTTCTCCCCTCCCGCGCGCGCGGCATCCCGCCCTCCGGAGTATAGTATGGACGGACGGGGCGGGGGAGAGGTGCTGGACGAAAGGGGGATGCACGATTGTTGTCCATGAGCTGAATCAGGCCCGGTGCGCCGTGGTGCGCGCCTTCCTGGTGGTGCTCTCCACCGCCCTCGTGAGTCCCGTGGCGCCGACGCCCGCACGGGCGGACGGGTGCATCTCGTACGGCTACGACAACGGGAGCATCGGGCTCGATTATGTGTGGCCCAACTGGGTCAAGGCCCATGTCGTTTCCATTGATCTGGACATCTGCCAGTGCGGCAACACCTCCGAGCAGTTCCGCGGCTTGACCATCGTGAACTTCGGGACGGCCCAGAACGCGGATTTCAAGGGCGTCTACGCCCAGTTCTCATGTGGAGCCACCTCGACGGGCCTGCTGCCGATGGCCTACGGGGGACAGTACCTCGAGCAGAACGGCACCTACCCGGCCTGGACCTGGGTGGGTCCCTCCATTGATTTCAACGGGTGTACCCCGCCGTGCGTGGGATGCGACCAGATCATCACCCTGGATGTCTATGTGGACATGAACCCGTGCCCGACCAACCAGGCGACCGTCGAGCTGGGGGTGCCGGAGGCGCGGCCCGCCACCTACAACGGCCTCGGGTATCCCACCAGCATCCAGGACAACCATGATTGCGGGGAGGGCTGGGGGGACATTTCCTCCCGGCGGCAGACGATCGCCTATATTCTGAAGGACGGGCCGCCGTTCGCGGCGCCGGGGGATACCGTGACCTACACGGTCACGTATGGGAGACCGGGACCGGCCGTCCTGACGAACATCATCATTACCGACACCCTGCCGAACTACACGCACTATGTCGTGGCCTCGGCGGTCCCGGCGGCCATCGTCGGCTGGGATCCCGACTGGGGCCCGCCGGTGCGCCTCCGGTGGAGCCTACCCGGCGGCGCCGTCACGGGAGGAACGACCTCCCAGCTGACCTTTGACGTCACGGTGGACTGGGGCAACGAGCCGATTGACGGCGGGTCGGGAAGCACGGCGGCGCCGGAAGGGACCCGGCTGGACAACTCGGCGGCCGCCAACTACGTCCCCACGGCCTGCCCGGGCAACAGCTTTTCCTCCATTCCGGCCCGCACCACGGTTCGCCGGTACCTGTTCTGGAAGCTCGGGGACAATGACATCCTGTTCGCCCCGCGCATTGGCGCCTCCGATGATGAGATGGTCTACTCCATCTTCATGAAGAACCTCTCCCTGACCAAGACCTG
>JAHFSL010000555.1 GCA_023265785.1 Candidatus Coatesiibacteriota bacterium
CCAGCCACAGGGCACACGTGAGGCGTTGGGTGTTCATGGGCCGACAATTCAATGATATCCCCCGTCCGGCGACCCCACAACGGCCCGGCCGATGAAGCGGGCGAGCGCCCAGCGCCCGCCATCCCATGATGCCGTGACCGCCCCGTCCCGGCCCGTGATCCACAGCCGCGCCCCCCGGTCGCGCACGCGTATCACAATTGCCGGCCGGGGAAACCCGAACCGGTTGCGCGCCCCGGCGCACGCCACGGCGTCGAGCGGACGCGCGGCTGCGAGGAACGCGCGCGAACTCGCGTGGTCGCTCCCGTGATGGGCGAGCTGGAGGAGCGCGGCGGGCGGCCGGGCCGCCACGCGGGCGCCCAGCCGGCGCTCGCCGGCCGCCTTGATGTCACCAGCCAGCAGGGCGTGCGCCGCCCCGGCCGCAAGGTCGAGGACGAGCGAGTTCTCGTCAAGGGCCTGGGCGCGGGAGGCATGCCGGAAGAATCCGCGCGGGGGGTGCAGGAGCGCCAGGGTCACGCCGGGCTCACCGGCCAGCGCCATGCCGTCCCAGGCCAGCCGGGCCGGCGCCCGGCCCGCCAGCAGGAGTGTGCGGACCGCCGCCGCCGCCGGCGGAATCCCGGTCCCGGCGCCCCAGCCGTGGCCGGTCAGCAGGACCACATCCGCGGGCACCCGCCGCAGGACGGCCTCCATGCCGCCCACATGGTCGGTGTGGCGGTGGGTCAGGATCACCGCCGCCAGTCGACCGACCCCCTCGTGGGCCAGGTACGGGACGACCACGGAGGTGCCGGCGAAGGGCGGGCCCGCATCCCAGAGAACGGCACGGCCGGAGGGCAGGCGGATGACGGCGGCCATGCCCTGGCCGATGTCGAGAAAGGTGACCGAGAGGGGCACGGCGGGGGGTGCCAGCGCGGCCCGGCCTGCCAGCGCGCACAGGCCGGCGGCCCCGGCCAGGCCGGTCAGCCGCGGCCAGCCGCCGCGGGGCGGGGAGACTCCCGGCGGGGCGGCGCGGGCGGCGATCCACGCCACGCCGCCGAACGTCCACGCCAGGTAGGACAGCAGGGCGGTCGGGGCCAGCGGCGGCGCGACCACGGAGGCCAGCGGGAGGGCCGCGAACCCCTCCACGGTCCGGCGCAGGAGGGCCAGCGCGGGGCGGAGCGCCCAGGCGAGCGGCCCGGCCGCAACTGCAGGTGCCGCCAGCAGGAGGAGTCCCGCCGCCAGCAGGAGTCCCATGGCCGGCGTCACGAGAAAGTTGGCGAAGGTGCCCAGGAACGGGACCTGGCCGAAGGTGCTGGCCAGGAGGGGGAGGAGCGCCACCTGGGCCGCCGGCGTGCAGGTCAGCGCCTCGGTCAGGGCGCGCGGGACGTGGGGCAGGCGCGCGGCCAGCGCTGGCGCAAGGGTCAGGACGGCGAAGGTTGCCGCAAACGAGAATTGGAATGAGGTGTCGAAGGGCGACTCCGGATCGAGCGCCAGCATGAGGAGCGCGGCGGCGCCCATGGCGTTCAACGCGGCCGCCGGTCGCCCCAGCGCGCGCGCCAGCACCATGAGCCCGAACATGAGGGTGGACCGGAGAATCGGGGGGTCGGCGCCGCACAGGAACATGTACGCGACGAGGACGGGAAGCGTGGCCCACGCGGCCACCGGCCGGGGGACGCGGGCGGCCGCGAGCACGGCCAGACACAGCCAAGCCAGCAGGCCGACATTCATCCCGGAGGCGACGAGGACATGCATGAGGCCGGTCATCCGGAACGCATCCAGCAATTCCGGGGCGAACCCGGCATGCAGGCCGAACACGATGGAGCCAAGGAGTTCCCCCTCCGGCGAGCCCAGCCGGGCCACCAGCCGGCCGAGGGCCGCCCGCCGGATGGCCAGCAGGCGGGCCGACCACGCCGGCCCCGCGTTGTGGCCCAGCACCGCGACCCGGTCCGGCCGCCAGCAGGATCCGAGCACCCGGATGCCCCGGCGGGCCAGCGCCGCCCGGCGGTCGGATTCGCCGGGATTGGTGGGACCGGCGGGTGCGAAGAGCGTGGCCGGCACCCGGACCCGGTCGCCGAACACCACCTCGGCCAGCCCGCCGCGGCGCCGTTCGTCCGCGTGCACCGTCATCCGGACCAGCCCGGTGACCGGCGCGGCGGCCCGGCCGGGGGTACGGACGGTCCGCGCGTCCAGCACAAGGACGGTCACCCCGCGCTCGGGATACGCGGCGGGCTCCTCGGCGATCACGCCCTCCAGCACGGCGTCTTCCACCGGGAGGGGCAGGGCGGCCACCGCACCGGGTGCGGGGGCGACCCGGACCGACGCGAGACGGCCGGCGCCCGCGGCGGCCGCGAGGAGGAGGAGCAGGGCCCAGCCGGCT
>JAHFSL010000556.1 GCA_023265785.1 Candidatus Coatesiibacteriota bacterium
CGGAACCGGCATAATCGGGGCATGCCGGAACCCGAGATCAGACCGTTCCGCCCGGCTGATGTGGCCACCGTGGTCACGCTCTGGAACGCGACGCTGGATCGCGACCCCATTACGCCGGAAGCGTTTCGAGAGAGGACGCTGGGGGACCCGAACTTTTCCCCGGAAGGAATTACACTTGCCATTTCGAATGGGGAGCCCGTTGGATTCGTTGTGGCGGTCGCGCCGGGCGCCATTCACCGGTTCGCTCCCGCGGCGGGCACCGGCCGGATTGCCGGGCTGGGGGTCCTGCCCGCCCACCGGCGCCAGGGACTCGGCGGCCGCCTGCTGGACGGCGCCCTGGCCGGCCTCCGGGCGCGGGGGTGCGGCAAGGTGGTCTATGCCGCGCACGAGTACTACACGGCGGGACTGGACCGGGCGTACACGCCCGGCATGGCGCTCCTGCAATCGCGCGGGTTCAAGGAGGTCTACGAGGCCGTCGCCATGGGCCGACTGCTGTACGACTACGAGTGGCCCGCCGAGGCGCGGGCGCTGGAGGCGACGCTGGTCGCGGGGGGCATCACCGCCGCGGCCTATACGCCCGCCGACCGGCCGGCGCTTGTGGCGTTCTTTGCCGCGGAGTTCCCGGACTGGGCCCCGTTCCTCACGGACAAGGAGCGCCGGGGCGACGACCCGGGTGACATCGTCATCGCCCGGGACGGCGCCGCGGTCATTGGGTTCTGCCAGCGGCTGGAGGCCGACCATGTGGGACCGTTCGGGATTTCCGCGGCATACCGGAACCGGGGGATTGGGACGGTCATGCTGTACCGCCTGCTGGACCGGATGCGGGCGCACGGGTACCGGTTCTGCTGGTTCGGCGAGACCGGGCGGGCCCAGCCGTATTACGAGCGGGCCGGGTTCTTCGTGACCCGCCGGTATGCGATCATGGCCGGGACGCCATGAGCGAGACAGCCCCTTCCCTGCTGGCGATCGGCGCCCACACCGGTGATGTCGAGGTCACCATGGGCGCCGTGATTGCCGCCCACACCCGGCAGGGTGGCACGGCCACCATCTGCCATGTGACGCTGGGCGAGGGCGGGCACAAGACCAAGACCCCCGCGGCCTATGCGCCCCAGCGCCAGCGCGAGGCGGAAGCCTCCGCGAAGATTCTTGGCGCCGACCTGGTGGTCTTCCCCTATGCGGACCTGGGGTTCGCCGGCGGGCCGGACGTGGTGGCGAAACTCGTGGACCTCATCCGGGAGCGCAAGCCTGAGGTCGTGCTCTGCCACTGGCCCGGTTCCTGGCACTCCGGCCACACCCAGTCCGCCACCTGCTCGCTCCAGGCCGTGGAAACCGCGCCCATTGCCCGGATCACAACGGCCGCGCCGCCGCACCGGGTCAAAGCCGTCTACTGCCCGGAGAACTGGGAGGACCCCTTCGACTTCCGCCCCTCGCTCTATGTGGACGTGACCGAGGACCTGCCCCGCTGGGAGGAGTCCTGCCGCCAGCACGAGCTGTTCACCGGCGGGGCCTCCTCCTTCCGCTACCTGGACTACTACCGGGGCGTGATGGCCGCCCACGGCGCGGTGGCCGGCTGTCAATTCGCCGTGGCCATCGCCCGCCCCTACGCCTTCGACCCACGCCGGGTGCCGTTCCTGCCGGTGTGATTGATCCTCCGGGGCGGGGGTGTTAGCATAAGCGCCGCGATGCTGACGTTGAGCGCGTTCGCCGATGAGATCTCCCCCAACCTCGAGGAGGCCCTGGCCGCCCTCAAGGCCGCCGGGCTGTCCACGATGGAACTGCGCGGGTTCGACAAGACCAATGTCATGAAGCTTTCCGATGCGCAGGTCGCCTTTGCCCAGAAGGTCCTGAAGCGCGAGGGGTTCGCGGTCGGCTCCATCGCGACGCCGATCGGCAAGGCCGATGTCACGGACGCCTTCGAGGTGCAGACCGGGCAGATGAAGCGCGCCGTGGAGCTGGCCAAGGCCTTCAACTCGAAATTCATCAGGATTTTTTAGTTCTACCTGCCCAAGGGTGACGAACGCCGGAAGTGGAAGAAGGAAGTCGTGGGCCGCGTCGAGAAACTGGTGAAACTCGCTGGGGCGGGGCTCACGGTGGTTCTCGAGAACGAGGAGGGGCTGTACGGCGACACGGTGGACCGGTGCAATGATCTCATTGAGGCCATCGGGTCGCCGCGCTTGAAACTTGCGTTCGACCCCTGCAACCTGGTCATCGTCGGCCCCAAGCCCTTTACCCAGTCCTGGAAGGCGGCCCGCAAACACCTGGGTTACTTCCATGTGAAGGACTGGCGCCGGGAGGACAAGGCCATGGTGCCCGCCGGCGAGGGGGACGCGGAATGGACCGCGCTCCTGCC
>JAHFSL010000129.1:0-5892 GCA_023265785.1 Candidatus Coatesiibacteriota bacterium
CAACGGGTCCTATTACATTGACCTCAAGGGCGGGACCCAGTACGACGACAGCGGCTACACCGGGACCACCTCCGAGCCGGGCATGTTCAACGACATGATGACCGTGACCATTGACGACTCCAACCGCTTCATCAGCCCGATGAGCATCTGGACCCTGCCCACGAAGCTGGTCACGGTGTATGTCTGTTTCAAGGGCGTGGATGGGTCGGTGACACCCCAGGTGATCGAGGGCGATGTTTCCGATGGGAGTTCCAAGACCGTGACTCTGACGGTGACCCAGACCTGTGATGCGGCGAGCCCGTGCTGGTTCACGGTCAACAATGTGGCCTGGCCCTCGTCCGGACTGGTGAGGTACCGGGTTTCAGTCAACAATACGACCGCCGACAAACAGACCACGGGGACGCTGTGGATGGATACGGCCGCCTCCGGGGGCCCCAGCGACTTCGTGATCGGGGCCAATCCGGCCACCATGGGGTTCGGCGGGCCCTGGAACAACTGCGGGGGTTCCGGGTCGCCCCCGGTCGGGTGTACCGAGCCGCCCGCGGGGGTGGGAAGCCCGCCGCTGGATGTGACCGGGACCTATTCGCTGTCACCCGTCTCCATTAATGTGCTGGTCCGGGAGTACTACGACCTGGCGACGAAGGATCTGCAGGGGTCCGACACCCAGACGGGGCGGGTCAAATTGGTCATTGGTTCGCTCTATCCCGCCGCCGGCTCCACCACCACGCTTTCCGTGGACAAGAACGGGAGTGCGACCTTTTATGGAGTTGTCCCGACCTACAGCGGCGACATCAAGATCACGGCCTTCATGACGACCACCGGCTTCAGTACCGATGACTACTTCCTGCCCTTCGCCGTCCAGCCCGGACACGAGTATCACCTCGCCGAAGGGGCGGCCGGTGAGCTGAACCCCGATCAACAGCACACCTTCGTCTTGAGCCGCGTCGCGGGCGTTTCCGGCACGGTCTGGCGGGTGTCCGGTGTCACCGGATTCGGTGGGGCCTCGGTGCAGATCAAGAACGACTCGACCCAGTGGTCGTCCGTCGTCAAGGCGGATGGCTCGGGCCGGTTCGTTCATTCCGCCGTGCCCAAGGAGTTGAGCGCCTACCTGGTCCAGCCGCTGACCGGCGCGGACTATTCTTCCGTGCCCACCAACAGGTTCTTTACGGTCAACGCCCACGGGGTGGAGTACAAGGCGGATGGCTCAGGCGGTCCCATGGACTTCGTGTTGAGTGCGATCAATGGGGCGATTCAGGGAACCGTGTACAAGACCGCGACTCCGAACTACGCCGTCCGCGAAGGGGCCATCGTTATCGCCTCCACCTATGACACCGGAGCATCCAAGTTTCTCGATGCGATTCCGGACCCGGTTCTGAACAATGATCACACCTATTCAGCGGTGACGCTGACTGACGGGACCTTCAAGATCAAGGTGGCCACCGGGGTAGGCGCGTACTGGCTCTACGGCTCCGCCGTGGTCAACGGGGTGGAGCTGTATTACAAGTGGGCCACGGCCCTGGCCGTCCCGGCCGACACCACGATCACCCAGGACCTGACCCTGCCATGAGGGTGCCGCGCGCCCTCCTGGGATCCCGCCTGCAGGGTGAGGCGGGATTTACCCTCGTCGAACTGATGATAGCCATGGCCGTGCTGGGGGTGGGGCTGGCCTTCGCCGTGAACTCCTTCCTGAATGGCTGGCAGTTGTGGAAGCGGACTTTTGATGAACTCGTCCTCCAGTCCCGCGCCCGGCGGGCGTTGGCGCTTGTCACCCAGGCCCTGCGGGAGGCGACGCCGGGCAGTGTGAAACTCTCCTCTCCCGCTGGCAAGTTTAGCCGGATCGAATTCACCGACATTCGCGGTCGTGGCTGGGCTTTCTACCGGAGCGGGTGGAAGGCCCAGGCGGTTGTGACAACCGGTGCGACCACCGCCACGACGTTCCTGGCTGAGAATGTAGCCATGTTGTCGTTCATGTATCCAAGTTTCCAGGACACGGGGCTCATTGATGTCGGCATTTGCCTTTCGGCGACGCCTTATGCGAAGGCGAACCACGTGGTTGTCCAATTGTCCGAGCGGGTCATGTTGAGGAACCCATGACAAGGAGGGCCAATGCCACGCAATGATGGAGGCAGGGAAGGGCGCCGTCGGGCGGTCACCCGTCGCGATGGTGAATCGGGGCAGGGCCTGCCCTTCGTCCTGGTGACGGGAACTGTTCTCCTTGTCCTGTTGGTGGCTCTGGTGGATCTGCTCTGGAACGAGATGAAGTTCCTCTCCAAGACCGCCAAGCGGAGCGTCATGGTGGTGGCGGCGGACGGCGCGGTGGATCGGGCCATCTACGCCCTCCAGAAGGGGGGTGGCTGGGATGCGGTTCCCAAGGCGGCAGTCGCGGGATACGCCCAGGATTCGGTCTACTCCGACCAGCCTGGCGTGATCTATACCCTCAAGGTCGAGGAGGGGAACTGGACGCCCGGCATCCAGATCGGGGACACCAAATTGGAGCGGACGATCACGGTCTTCCTGACCCATACCGTCACGGGTGAGAAGAAGAAGGTGCAGGCCGTGGTCATCCAGTCTACACTGAACTCCGCCATCTTTTCCGGGGGCCAGATCACGATCGGCGGGAGCGCGGACGTCAATTGGGGTCCGGTCGTTTCCTACTCCATGGCTTCTGACGCGATTCCGCTGGGAAGTCTTCCGACCCATCCCATCTTTATGGCGGCAGGCGGGATCACCATTGGAGGCACCGCCGCCTCGTTAATGGTCCCGTCGAAGGATTGTTCCGATCCCAGTGCGGCTGTCTGCGTGAACGAATATGCCACGCCCTCGGAGCTTGGGGCCCAGCCGGTCGTCCCCATCGCCGAGTTCCGGAGCATTGCGATCGCCCAGAACGCCACGGGCAAAGGCTGGTATCAGGGCGGTGCCGGAACGTGCACGTGGAATACCGCTATTCCGGCAACGGATGATACCAGCGTTTGTTTCTTTGATACCTGCGACGGCACGAACTACAACCCCGTGACGGATACAGTCTGCTCGGGGTGCACCTCGACGGCACACGGGGCGGACATCAAGGTGGCCGGATCCTGGTGCGGCAACGGGGTGCTGGTGGTGATGGGCGACCTGGATACCAAGGGCACGGGGTGCGGCATGAGCCTCACGATGACGCCGCCGCCGAACTGCTACCCGAAATACGACACCAACAGCGGGAATTGTGCGGCAGTCAACAATCCGACGCTCTTCTGGAACGGGTTTGTCTACGTGGCCGGCAGTCTCTCCTCCTCGGGCAACAAGAAGGTCTACGGGACGATCTACGCCTACGATTCAGCCGGCATCACGGGGAACTTTTCCGTCTGGTACAAGACCTCCAACAGCACAATCGGGTACCTGGGGAAGTCGGTCTTTACCAAGTGCTGGCTGGAACGGGCGCCCGTGGCCGGTGACGTCTTTCCATAACTAGGTCCGGCGGCGTCCGCACGCCGGGAGGCCGTTTCGTGATGATCCCGACCCTGGTGGCCCTGTTGCTCCTGATCCCGTTTGCGGGGTCCGAGGTCGTGTCAGGGGCGTGGGGGGCCTCGCTTCGGGCGTCATGGGAGACCCAGCCCTGGCGGTGGCCCTGGGGTTCGCTGGCCGTGGCCCTGGCCCAGGCGGCGGCATGGGTGATGGCCATGCAGGGGGCCGGTCGCCCCTGGCTGGCCATGGTCCGGGTCCGGTTCCGTGGCCGGACCCTCCGGTTCGCGTTCGCCCACCTCCTCGGGTTCACAGGCGTTGGGCTGGCCCTCATGGGAATTGGGCTGGTGGGTCTGGATCGTCGCCCTCCGCTCCTCGCCGTCCACGCGCTTTTTGTCGTGTTGGGGGCCGGCGGCCTCGTGATCAGGGCCCGGAACTTGCCCGGGTGGCCCGGTCGTGGGCGGTGGACGGCACCCTGGCCGTATCGCATAGCGGCGGCCGCGGCGGGAATCTGGACTCTCTGGTTCCTGGCCGGAGACCTGGCTTCGCCCGAAAGTTTCTTTGATGTGATGGTGTACCACCTTGCGCTTCCCGCGAGGTGGTTGGCGGAAGGCCGGGAGGGCGGCGGGCCACCCTTCTTTGCATATTTTCCGCACCTGGCCTCCGAACATTTCCTGACTGGACTTGCGGTTTCGGGAGAGGTGGTCGCCCGGATGCAGGTGCTGGTCGCCGGGTGTCTCCTGTCCGTGGCGGTCCATGGACTGGCCCGGCGGTGGCTTGCCCCCGGACCTTCCCTTGTTGCTGCCGCACTGGCTGGGGGACATCCAATGGTGGCCAGTTATGCGGCGCACGCGATGGCGGATGTTCCGGCCGCCCTCGCGACCGTGCTGGCGCTCGCTGCTGCCGTTCACGCGGCTCCCACTTGGCCCCGAGGTCCGTCACGGCCGGGGTGGCTGGTGTTGGCGGGGGTGGGCGCGGGTGCTGCCGCCGGCTGTAAACCGACCGGATTGGTCGTTCCGTCTCTCCTCGTCCTGCTGGCCCTCCCCTGCGGGATCCGCGGGGCGCTGTTCCTGGGAACGGCCGCCGTGGTCGCCTGGTCGCCGTTTGGCGCCAAGGCGTGGCTCTTCACGGGTGATCCGGTTTTTCCGGTGTTCGCGCACGCGCTTCACAGTCCGAGTTGGTCGGCGTACGGCCAGCGTGCCTACGCCGGGGAACTCCTCGGAGTCTGGAATCAGCTTGCTCCTTCGGACTTTCTGGCTTGGGGCGATCGGACCGCCTCCGTGAGCGCATTCAAGATCGGGCTGATCGGACCGGTGGCTGGCCTGTCGGCCTGGTTCCTGCTGCATCTTCGGGAGCGTCGAGCCGCACAGGCGCTGTGCTTCACCGCGGCGCTCGCATGCCTGACGGCTTTCACCGTTCCTGCGTCCCGTTTCTTTGCCGCCGGCTTTGTCCTGCTTCCTGCTCTTCTGCTGGCCGCGGTTCCCCCAGCCACGGCCCGGTGGCTGGGAGTGGTCCTCCTCCTGCTCCAGGCCGGCTGGTTCCCGGCCAAGATCTCCTGGGTGGACCGGCCGTGGGAGGCCGCGACAGGCCGTCAGTCTCGTGAGGCCTTCTATGAAACGCGACAGGAACATGGACCCCTCGAGGCCACTGACTTCCTCGGGCGGTTCGTCGCGGGCAGGCGTCGGCGCCTCCTGGCCTCTGGCGATGCGTTTGGCTGGCTCCTCCCGCCGGCCTCACGGGCACCGTCTTTCTTCGATGATGATGTCCTCGTCCATGCGGCACGGGAGGCCGGATCGGCCGACGCGCTCTTCCGTAGCCTCCGTCAGTTGGGGATCGGCTACCTCTATGTGAATGTTCCGGTGCTGGTCTGGCAACGGCGCTGGGAGGGGCGTGGCTGGGAGGGGAGTCCCCCGTACCCGGTCCTCGCGGAATTCTTTCGGCGCCATGCGACGCTCCTCTTCGCCCGTGGGACGGGATGGGTGTATGGAATTGGCCGGGCCGAGGAAGGGGCCGATCCGCCCGAATGTTATCGGCCGGATGAGGGCCGCTCTCCGACAACTTCTGACGTGTGCCTGACCCGATCCCAGGGTGATTTGGTTGATGGGCGGACAGCGGATGCTGTGCGGTTCGGATGGGCCGCCGTGAGTGCGAATGAGGGTTCTGGTATGGCCTGGGCGGCGCTCGGGGACGCGCTGTTTGTTTCACGTCAATGGGACCAATGTGCGGGCGTCTATGCCAGGGCGCTGCACGCTGGCTGGAAGACGTCGGCCGTCTATCGCAACCAGGCGCTGGGCCTCGCACGCAGCCACAATCTTGCGGGCGCCCAGCAGGCCATGGAGTACGCCCGCCGGCTCGACCCCTTCGCGGCGCAGTTGCGGTTCGACCAGATTGCGATCTTCGAGGCGTGGCGGGCCGCGAGCCGACCGCGGTGATGCCCCGGCTGGTCCTTCT
>JAHFSL010000129.1:5902-7035 GCA_023265785.1 Candidatus Coatesiibacteriota bacterium
CGACGGCCGCCGCTCCCCTTGCCTTCGATCCCGGAGCCCTCAATCCGTTCGCCCCGGTCAAGCGGGACCTGCTGGTCATGTTGGCGCTCCTCCTGGCTGCACTGCTGGTCCCGCGGTGGCTGGGCGACCCGCGCCGGCTCGCGGCCCGCCTCGGGTCAGCCCCCGTGTTCTGGCCGGTCGCGTGCACGGTGCTCTGGACCGGGGCCGGCGCCCTGGTGGCGGGATCCGCGGGAGAGGAAACCACCGCCCTCCTCGAACTGCTTTCCGGCGGCGGTATCGCCCTGCTCCTGCTGGCGCTGGTCGCGGGGGAGCCCGCCGTGCCCGGCGCGGTGGTCCTGGTGTTCGCCCTGGCGGGGACGGCGGCCTCGGGCTACGGTCTCATCCAGTGGGCAAGCGTGGACCCTTATGCCTGGCGAGCCGCGTTCGCGGGCGGCGCCCCCGGGTCAACCTTCGGGAATCCGCTGTTCCTTGCCGATGGGCTGGCGGCGGCCCTCCTCGCACTCGTGGCGCTCGGGGTGGGTGCGGGCCCGGCGGCCCGGATCGGGCTGGGCCTGGCCGGCCTGCCGGTCCTGATCGTGCTGATGCTGACCCAGGCGCGCGGGGCGTGGGTGGGGCTCGCCGTGGGCGCGACCCTTCTCGCCGCCCGCGCGCCGGTGCAGGCCCGGGGGTGGCTGGCGGGCTGCGCGGCCGCCGTCGTGGCGACCGGGATGCTCTGGTCGGTGCCCGGGCCGCATAATCCCCACGCGATCTCGGTGGCGCGGCACGCGCTGACCCTGCTCGCTCCCGCGCGGGACGAGTTCCGGGGCCGGCGAATGATCTGGGAGGCGACGGCCCGCATGGGAATGGAAAAGCCCCTGGCCGGGTGGGGAGCGGGCCAGTTCCGCCGGGAGTTCACCGCGTTTCAGGGACGTCTGCTGGTCGCGCCCCGGTTCGCCGGATTGCCCTACCGGACCAGTCCGCACGCCCATCAGGACTGGCTCCAGTCCCTCGCTGAGCGCGGCACCATCGGGCTGGGCCTTATGGTCTGGGGCGGCGTCACCGCCGTTGCGGCCGCGTCACGGTTTCCCTGGGACGCGGCGCGCATGGCCGCCGCCGCAGGGCTGATGGCCTGGATGGCGGACGGGTGGTTCAAT
>JAHFSL010000557.1 GCA_023265785.1 Candidatus Coatesiibacteriota bacterium
GCGGGTATCGACCTGTTCGATTGCGTCTTCCCCACCCGCGTTGCCCGCAACGGCCTCGCCCTGACCCGGGCCGGGCGGGTGGTGGTGCGCAACGCCGACGCCGCCGAGGAGGACGGGCCGCTGGATCCGGGGTGTGCCTGTCCGGCCTGCGCGCGTCACTCGCGCGCGTACCTGCGCCACCTGCTCCATGCCAACGAGCTGGCGGGCCTGCGCCTGCTGACGATCCATAACCTGGCCTACATGCGCGACCTCATGGCGGGCATGCGGGCCGCCATTCTCGCGGGGCGGTTTGCGGCCTTCGCCCGCGACGCCCTGGCACTCTGGCGGGGGCCCGCGGGTGCCGCAGGAACGGAGGCGATGGCATGAGGGCCATCCTGACGGCGGCACTGTGCCTATTGGCCGCCGCACGCGGGGCCGCCGAGGGCGATCCGCGCAACCTTCTGCCTAACCCTTCCTTTGAGCCTCCCGAGGACGGGGGAGACCAGACCAATCCGCCGGGCTGGTCGCGCTGGAACGAGGCCGGGGCGGGCGGCCGCCATTCCTGGGACGGCATGGGGGGCCGGGCCCACCGCCAGGACGGCGACAAGACCATGTATGCCCTCTATGTGGATTCTCCCGGGGGCCGGGCCGGCTGGGAACTGGCGGAGCCGGTGGCGATCCACGACGATCGCGCCTACATCCTCTCCGGCTTTCTCTCGGTCAACCGGTCCGCCGGCGAGGTCCGGTATGCCTTAAGGTTCCTGGGTCCCGACGGGGTGCTCGGCGAGGTCTGGACCCCCGCCGTGACGGGTTCGACGGGTCCCGATCGGCAGGATTGGGTCGGGGTGGCCGTCCGTGCCGTTCCGCCGGACGGAACGACACGGGCCCAGGTCCTGCTCCGGGCCGACCACCTCGTGGGCCAGGCGTGGTTCGATGATGTTTCGCTCGTGCCCGCCGGCGAGCCCGCGCCGGACGTCAACCAGATTCGCGGTCGGGCCATCAATCAGGCCCGCGCCGAGGGGGCCAGCGCGGAAGGCTTCCACCGGGCGTTCATGAAGCACGCCGGGGCCGTGGCCGCGACGGCGGCGGCCCTGCGGCAGGCGGGGCGGTTCTGGCAGGCGGCGGCCGTCGCCCTGGACCGGGCCCGGCTGGGTGAGGCGGCGGGCCTGCAGGACCTGCGGGCGGGGTGGATGCGGCGGGGCTGGGAGCGATTGGTGACCGCCGCCGCGGGACTGGCCCGGGCGGAGTCCCTGGCGGTGGCCGGGCGGGACCGGGTGGATCCCCTGCCCGCATCCCCGGGAGTGACGCCATTTCCCGTAGGAATCGTGCTTCCCATCCGCGGTCCGGTGGATCCCGCGTGGCTGGAGACCCAGATGGCCCTGCTGGGGCGGATCGGGGCCGGCGAGGTCCTGATGGACATGCCGTGGGGACTCTGGGAACGCACGCAGGGGTCGTTCGATTTCTCCGTCCTGGACCGGGCGATGGCCGCGGCCGCGCGCGCGGGCCTGGTGCTCTATGGCAGTTGCGGTCCGCGGTACGCCTTCACCGCGGGCCGGGTGGCGGGCGCCAGGTCCTCGCTGGCCGGCATGACCGACTGGTACCTGGAACGGCATCCGGAATCCTCGCTGGCCTCCGCGGCCGGGGAACGGATCCGGGACTGTGATGGCCTGTTCTGGGACCTGGCATGGGTGGACCCCGCCCGGCTGGCGACCGAGCCGCCCTACCTGGCCGACCTCAAGGCCAGCTTCAGCGCGCTGGCGGCCCGGGCGGCCGGGCACCCGGAGTTCGGCGGCTGGCTGTTGTCGGCCTGGTCGCGGCTGGGGGCGGGGCCTGATCCCCAGCGCCACCTCGACCGCCCCGGCCTGCTGGGGGCGAACCCCGAATATGTCGCGGCGTTTCGGGACTGGCTCAGGGCGCGGTACGCGACGCCGGACCGGCTGCGGGACGCCTGGGGGAAGGGGATCCCCGCCGACTTCAGCCGCATCCAACCGCCCGGAGCCGACCGGATCCGGACGGCCGAGTCGCCGGCGGCCTCGCGGTATACGGGATCCGCCGCGGCCATCAGCGACTGGCTGGAGTTCCGGGCGCAGGCGCTCGCCGGGGGGCTGGAATGGCATGCCCGGGTGATGGGGGCGCCCGCCGCCGTGGCGGCGCCGTGGGTGGGGGAACCAAGTCCAACCGGCCCGCTGGACCCCGACGGGCTGGCGCCGGAGGCGCTGGGCGCCGCGGGGCGCGGATCCCTGGCGATCCAGATCGCGCCCGATGCCGTTCCCTTCCCGCTCCTGACGCACGCGCAGGATGTGGCGCTCGCGTCCGCCCGGCCCCTGTCCACCGCGCGCCCGCTCTGGCTGGTGGATTACAAGTTC
>JAHFSL010000004.1 GCA_023265785.1 Candidatus Coatesiibacteriota bacterium
CACCAGAGCCACCGGCGGCACGCGCCTGCTCGGGGTGGCGCGGCGGCTGGCCGACCACCTTGATGCGCTCTTCGTCCCGGGCCGCCGCGACATCGCCTGCGGCCACGAGGAAGTGGAGATGGCGCTCGTCGAGCTGGGGCGGGAGGTCGGCGAACGGCGGTACCTCGACCTGGCGCGCAAGATGATCGGCCTGCGGGGCCGGGGCCTGGTGAGCGGCCAGGCCTACCATCAGGACCATCGGCCCGTGACCGAGCAGCGGGAGATCGCGGGGCACGCCGTCCGGGCGGTCTACCTGTGCGCGGGGGCGGCCGATGTGGTGCTGGAGACGGGTGATGCCCCGTTGCGCGGGGCGCTGGCCGCGCTGTGGCAGAGCATGACCACCCGGCGGCAGTACATCACCGGCGGGATCGGATCGCGGTGGGAGGGCGAGGCCTTCGGGACCGATTTCGAACTGCCCGATGACCGCGCCTACGCCGAGAGTTGCGCCGGGATCGGGGCCCTGATGTGGGCGTGGCGGTTGCTGCTACTGGACGGCGACGCGCGGTACGCGGACCAGATCGAGTGGCTCCACTACAACGCGATTCTGCCCGGTCTCGCGCTGGACGGCGAGACCTATTTCTATCAGAACCCCCTGGCGGATGGAGGCGCCCACCGCCGCGAGCCGTGGTTCGGATGCGCCTGCTGCCCGCCCAACATTGCGCGGCAGCTGGCGTCGTGGCCCGGCTATCAGTGTACGGTCGCGGAGCGCGAGGTGCAGATTCACCAGTATGCGGCGGGCACGCTCCGGGTCGACATGCCCGGCGCGGGCCGAGCCGTGCTGGCGGAGGAAGCGAACTATCCCTGGGCAGGCGACGTACGGATCACGGTCCGGGAAGGCGCGGGGGAGTTTGCCCTTGCGCTGCGCATCCCGGGGTGGTGTGAGACCGGTGCGACGGTGGCGGTGAACGGCGGACCGGCCGAGCCCGCCGCGCCCGGCACCTACTGCCGGATCCGCCGGTCCTGGCAGGCCGGTGACACGGTCGCGCTCTCCCTGCCGATGCCGGTTCGCCGTCTCGAGGCCCACCCGCGTTTCGTCGGCGGCCGCGGTCGCACGGTCCTCGCCCGCGGTCCCGTGGTGTATTGCCTGGAAGGATGTGACCATCCTGGCCAGGACGTGCGCGACCTGGTTCTGCCGCCGGCCGCGCCGGTAAAGGAAGAATTCCGCCCGGACCATCTGGGCGGCGTCACGGTGCTCACGGCCCCCGGCCATGAGGCTGCCGCATCCGCCGCATGGACCGGCCGGCTGTACCGCTCCATTGACCGTCGCCCGGAATCCAATGGCCCGGACCGGTCCCTGACGGCCATTCCCTACTTCGCCTGGGCCAACCGCGCTCCCGGCTCCATGACGGTGTGGATCAGGGAAACCTGAATCGCGTGATCCGGTTCCACCGGATCAGGTAGCCTCCAGAGCGCTCCCCAGCCCTCGAGAAACGGTACGAGGCCAAGGTCGGAGTGGGGCCGGGTCAGCCTTGCGCGCAACATCGCCGATGGTGACTATCGCTTGACCCTCGAGGCCAGCCATTCTGCGGGAGTACGAATGTCAATGCCATGGAATCGCCCAAGAGGCCGGAGGTGCTTTCTGTCGCCGGTCAGAAGCGTATCCGCGTCCGCCTCGACTGCACAATCGAGAATCCTGTTGTCGCCATCAGGGATCCGATCAATAGAGGCGTGTCGCCGGGGATGAACAACGAGCATCGCCTTGGTCAGTTCTCGTGCGACCGCGTCGGCACGCACGCGATCCCATCGGAGCTTAACCCGAAGGATGCTGTCGAGTTCGACGAGAATAAACGGTGAGATTCTGCCGGTCGCTCTTCCCTCGCGAATTTCCGTCAGCGCATGCAGCGGCGGTGAGGGGCGGGGAAACGCAAATGCGGAAACGAGAACGTTGGTGTCGAGGACCAGCCTTGGGCGGTCAGCTCCGGTGGGCATCCACCAGCCGCTCGACATCCCGCTCCGACCTGAGGCCGGCGGCGGCCGCCTTGCGTCGGCCGTACGCGAGCAGCGATCGCCACGTTGCGTCGTCCCGGCCAAGCCGTCGAACGGCAGCACGCAGGACCTGGGCCTCGGTCGTCCCGCGTGCCCGGGCGAGCCGGGCGGTGAGCCGCTTCACATCTTTGGGGAGACTCGTGGTCGCCATGTGTTTGCTCAAGACCTTTGTAGCATCCGGGACCGATTCTCAGCAAGGGCTGGACGGTTTCGTGTGGGCATGAAGATCTCGTCGAGGAGGATGCGAAGCGTCACGCCTCGCGGGCGACCGTGGCTGCGGCGAAGTGCATCGCCGCCCTGATGTCTGCCGGCGTGAGTCGCGGATAGGAAACCATCAACGATCGCTCTGACGCGCCCTCCGCGAGCCTGCGCAGGATGATTTCGACGGGAATTCGGGTGCCGCGAATGACCCGCTTCCCTAACATGATTCGTGGGTTCGATTCGATCCGTTCCAGAAGACGCATCTCAGTTCATGTTATCAGCCGCCAGGCCAATCACGACTTGCAGCCCTGGAACCCCAGTGACCCCTTGACGCCGGCATACAGAATGCCGCCGCGGATCTCGAGGCGTAAATCGGCGGTTTCAATCCTGACCAGTCAGGAGTGACATGAATCCAGCCCTGTCAATGGCTACGGTGATCAGGTAACCTCCGCCTCAGAATCGTGAGACCTGCTCCTCAACAAGCTGACCTCGTCGATTCAGAAAGTAGCGAACCTTGCGGGTGCCGCCAGGAAATCGGGATTCGTCATGCGCGGATCCATCCTGGTCGACAAGCTGTACTTCAACTCCCCGCGGGAGTCGGTCGACATCGAAAACGCCGTTGTAGAGATTAACCTTGACGATCATCCAGTCATTCATATCAAATCTCCTTCTCCTCGTTTCTTCTGCGTAACCCGCCGGTGCCACGCAAAGACATTGGGATAGTCGTAGAACGTACACACCTCATTCAAGCGACTGTTTCGAAAGGTCGGTCGATCGATCTGTCGTGTGTAGAGCGAGCGGCGTCCCTCATTGGCGACGATACCGAATCGTGACTGAAGCGTGGGATATTCCACATGGACATCGTTGAACCGCAGTAGGCCGGAATAGATGGACGTCGTATGCTCAACCTCGAAAAGCCCTTCAAGGATATTGGAACCCTTCTTGATCCAGACAACGTCCACCTCTTCAAGTGCCGTTCGGACTTTCTCGTAGCCTGCCGGAAGATCGCTTCGTAGCGTCGCGACCCCGAGGAAGTTTCTATCAAGCCCACTCCGATTATTTGCAGGGATCCAAAGATCATATCCCTGTTTGTGGCCAATTCCTGCCAGGAGGGATTGCACTTGGCCGTGTGAAAGTTCCGGGATTTCCAGCTTGGCACCAATCATGGCGAGTTCCAGCGCCTTCCATCCGAGACATCCCTCGACATTGAAGCGACCGGCTCTGGCAAGATACAGATTGATGTCTCCCTCTCCCAAGATCACCTGGGCCTTATACTGTCCATCAGCTGCTGGCGAGAGATCGGCAAATACGGCTTCGAAGTTGCCGAAGGGAACGAGGAGCGGCTCGGGTTGCTCGTCCCACAGAAAGCAGATAAACGAATCGTGACCGCCTAATTGCGTGAGATCCGTCCTCCTCAGCCCGTTAAAAGTTTTCCGGCCTTCATGCAGGGTTGAGTATCGAAGATAGAGGCGCACCTTTCCATTTCCGAGTTCAATGAGCGAATTACTGTTCGGGAGCTGAGTAAATCCGCCCCAGCGACGCTTGATCTCACCGAGAAAGGCTTCCTTGACGGCCCGGTTGGCCATGTTGATGGATTCTCCCATGCGCCACAGTTCTGGTCGAGCGCTACCCGGGGGATACTATTTCTCTACTGGCACGACGATGCCGCGCAGGATCAGCCGCTGGGCGAAGACGAAGACCAGGAAGGTGGGAATGGAGGCCACCAGCAGGGCGGCGAAGGTGACGGACTGGTGGGCGTACTGCTGGAGCTGGTACAGCCAGACGCCCAGGGTCCACATCTTCTCGTCCTGGCAGACGATGAAGGCGTAGACGAAGGCGCCGTAGGCGGCGTTGAAGGCGTCGAGGGTGATGACGGCCAGGATGGGCTTGGACAGGTGCATGGTCAGGCCCCAGAACATGGTCCACTCGCCGGCCCCGTCCAACTGGGCGGCCTCGTAGAGTTCGCGGGGGAGCGAGTCGAAAAAGCCCTTCAGCAGGAAGATGGCATACCCGTTGACCATGCCCGGCAGAATCAGGGCGGCAAAAGTGTTGAGGAGGCCCAATTCCTTCAGGAGCAGGAAGTTGGGGATGGCGGTGACCATGGGGGGGAACGCAATGGTGGCGAGCAGGAAGAGCAGGACCTTGTAGGCGCTGGGCAGGCTGTATCGGCTCATGGCGTAGGCGGCAACCGGATTCACAATCAGCACGGCGGCGATCGAGAGGGCGCAGAAGACCAGTGTGTTCCAGAGCCCCCGGCCGTGCAGGGCGAGGTACTCGACGACATGCCGGTAGTTCCGGGTGGCGAACTCCCACCGGGTCGCGCCCCGGTGGGCCCGCATTCCCACCCAGGCGGCTTCCTTTTGGGGCAGGGCCACCGCGTCCACCCCGGCCCGGCCGGAATATTTCTTTTGGAGCCACGCCCGCCACCGGAACTCCGGCCCGTCAATCGTGAGCGCGGCGGGCGACACCTCGCGAACGAACAGCTCCCAGTCCACCAGCGGTGAGCCTACCGTGACGGCATCGGCCGGGTACGGGACGGCGGCAAAGGAGCGCCAGCCCCCGCCGTAGGCGTGGTTGAGCAAGGCGATACGCCCCTCGAATCGCTTCTCGAGGAAGACGGCATACGCCGCGTGCGCGGCCGGGCTGACCCGGATGAATTGAAGATTCAGTTCGTTCCTAACGAATTCCAGCCAGTCCGTCCGGGCCATCCCGCCCGGCGGCGCCGTGGCAGTGAGGCGGACGGCGGACCAATCAGGGAAATGTGAACCATGAGCCTTGTTGTAATCCTCGATCTTCTTGCCGTACTTCAACTGGAGGAAGTCGGTGGTGAACCGGCCGTCCAGCGAGACCACCACGAGGTCTTCCGCGGGCGCCCTCGCCTGATACCGGATGGCCTCGGTCTGGAGCGGCGACCCGGTGATCTTGAACGCCCGGTCGGCGGGGGAGACGGGGGCGAAGAAGTTGACCCCCAGCCAGGAGGAGATCAGACTGCCGTATTTCCGGTGGAACTCCTCGATCCGTCCGCCCGACTGCCGGACCATCTCGGCACGGAACCCGCGGGCGTGGCGCGGGTACATCCGGTTGTTGACGGAGAACGAGTTGCCCAGCAGGGACCAGGTGGCGGGGAGGGACCCGGATTTCAGGAACGAAATCCAATCCGCCACCAGGGGGGCGTCCACGGTGGCGGGCGGCTCGACCCGGGTGAAGGCGTACTCGTCCTGCCGGGCGCACGAGTTGTAGAGAGCCACGGACTCGTTGAACCTGGACTCGACCACCTTGCGGAACAGGACCCGGTCGGAATAGAAGTACTTCGGCACGATGTCCCAGTCGCGCAGATCCACTTCGCTCTTGAAGGAACCCGAAATCATGACGAGAAACGGATAGATCATCGTGATGCCGCCGAGTGTCAGGACGGCATAGATCAGCGTGGTGTAGAAGGCGGTCTCCCGCGTGTTCCGGCCCACGGCACCTGACAGGAGGCTCATGGCGTGTCCGCGGCCTTGAACTGCATGCGGGACAGGCGCTTCATCTGATAGACGGTGAACCCGAGGAGCATGAACCCCAGGATCCAGGCCATCGCGGTGGCCGGCCCGAAGCGGAGATACAGGAAGGCGTCGTAGAAGATCTTGAGCTCCAAAACCATCGTGGCATCGGCGGGTCCGCCGCCGGTCATGGCCAGGATGAAGTCCGAGGCCTTGAACGCGCCGATCAGCGCGCCCACGAAGGAGATGATGATGAGCGGCCGGATGGTCGGGATCGTGACATTCCAGAGTTTCAGCCAGATCCCGGCCCCGTCGATCTCGGCCGCCTCGTAGAGGTCCTCGGGGATGGTCTTGAGCGCGGCCAGATAGATGAGTGAGCCGGGGCCCATCGAGGCCCAGACCAGAGGCAGGACGACCGCCGGCATGGCCCACTTCGGGTTGGTGAGCCACCCCTGCGGCGCGATCGAGAGGGCCCCGAGCAGTTGGTTCAGCATCCCGATCTCGGTGGGGTCGTAGAACGATTTCCAGAGCAGGATGACGACCAGCCCGGAGACAACGGCGGGGAGGTAGAAGATGACCCGGAAGAGGATCTTCCCCCGCGGGACCTCGTGCAGGAGGATGGCCAGCGCGATGGGGGACACAAAGCCGAGGGCAAGGACCAGCGAGGCGTAGTAGAGGCTGTGGGAGAGGGCGCTCCAGAACTCGGCGTCAAAGAGGACATTGGCGAAGTTTTCCAGCCCGGCCCACCGACTGCCGCCCATGATCCGGAAATCCATGAACGCGATCAGCGCGCCGCGCGCGGTGGGAACATATTGCCAGAGGAACATGAGCCCGACGGCGGGCGCCAGCAGGAGATAGGCGGTGCGGTACCGCCGGAAGCCCCAGCCGCCGGTCGGGCCGCCGTCGGGGGTGAATGCCCGCATGATGGCGCGCAGGGCCCAGGTGAACCCCAGGATGATCGCCAGCGCCGCCACCAGCGCGACCCGGTCGCGGAACCGGCGCTTGGCGGCGGGCAGACGGCCGAGCATCTTCTCGTTGGTGGCCGCCACCTCCTTGACGAGCAACTGGAGGATGCGCGCCTGCGCCTCCGCTTCCGGCACCTCCCCGAGATGCTCAACGAGCGCCTGGTCGAGCGGCTTGGTGAGGTACCAATAGATGAGGTCGCAGTTCTTGCCGTAGGGCTCGGGCACACCGCCCTGCATCGCTTCGTCATAGACAGTCTGCCAGCCCCGCGGGACGCGCTTGAGGTACTCCGGATATCCGTACTTGCGCAGGTGATTGGGGTTCAGGAACCGGCCGTACCCGTTTTCCACATACAGCCGGGTGCGGATGCGGATCGCGTCCGGCCCCGCCCAAATCCGCATGAAGTTCCACGCGGCGCGCCGGACCCTGGGGTCGGTGACTCCCGCGTACATCCCCATGCACTGGCTGTTGACCTCAGAGCCACGCCGGCCGGTCGGGCCCAGCGGCACCGGAGCGATCCCGATCTGCTCGGGATTCACAGCGGCGATCAATCGATTCGTGAGGTAGTCCTGGTACATCGCGATCTTCCCCTGGTCCCAGAGCGTGCCAATGTCGGCGTCGCGCAGGGCCGCCCCATTGACCGTCTTCCCGCCGCGCCGGTACTTTTCCTGGAGGAGGCGCGCATAGAACCGGATGGAGGTGGCCGCCTCGGGCGAGTCGTAGGCGGCCCGCCACTCGCCATCGGCCCCCTCCTCCACGGCCCGCGCCCCGGCTGAGCAGAGCAGGGTGTAGAAGTTCCACGAGGCGTCGGGCCCGGCGCCGAATCCCATACCGTAGATGCCCTTCTCGGGATTGGTGATCTTCCGGCAATCGGCCAGGAGTTCTTCCCAGTCCCGCGGCGGCTTCTCGGGATCGAGCCCGGCGTCCTGAAAGAGGTCCTTGCGATAGAAGAGCGCCATGACCAGGTTGCCGTACGGGTAGGCGTACCAGTGGCGGGCCTTGTCGGGCCCGATCCGGTGCAGGACGGGGGCGACGCTGGGCAGGATGACCTCGTTGAACTCGTCCCGGGGGACCTCGGCCATGAATTCATCCAGCGGCTGGATGAACCCCTGCCGGATGTACGAGTCCGACTTGCGGAAGTTGACATAGAGGATGGCGGGAGCGATGCCGGCGGAAATGGCCATCAGCGGGCCGGTATCAATGGCGCCGGTGGCCAGCCGGATGCCGCCAAACCGGACGACCTCCACCCAGGGGTACCGGGCGCGGAACGCCGCGAGGACCGCGCGCTGGGCCTGGCCCTCAATCCCCATGTCGTCGTCGCGGGGCAGGACGATCTCGGAGACGGTCAGCCGGACCGGCGTTCGGTCCTCCGCCGCCGGGGCGGCGATGGCGGGAAAGGTCGAAAGGAGGAGGGCGGGCAGAATCACGAGGGGGTTAGTTTACCGTCACCTTAAAGCAAACACACCCCGTCGTGGCCACGCCGATCTGGGGGATCGTGAACCGGAGCCACCGGGTACCGGCGATGGGGTTGGCCTCGGTGAACGCCGCGGGGGGCGTCACGGAGGCGGCCGTGGAGTAGGCCACCCGGGGGGCAACGCCCTTGGTATTTCCGCAGTCGAACCCCGCCGTGGATGCTTCGGGCACGAACACCGTCCCCATCGGCACCGCATCCGTGATAACAAAGGTGAAGGCGCTGGCGCTTGAATACGCACTCCAGCAGATCCGGAACTGGACCGTGTCGCCTGAGGCGGAGACGGCCAGCGGCGGCGTCTTGGTGAGCCGGATGTCCACGCCGACCACCATCACGGTCGCCAGCCCGGTGATGGAGCCGTCAATCGTGTCGTTGGCGATGATGGTCTGCGGCCCCAGTTTGGTCATGGTGACATTGAAAAACAGCTTGACCCCGTTGTCACAGCCCCCCGTGCACCCCGCCCCCACGCAGGAGGCGCCCGGGTCATTCGAGTCCCAGGTGTAGTTGTAGGTGTCCATTCCGGTGTTTTCGATCTTGGCCGCCGGGTCCGTGGCGGTGAACGAGGTGGTGCCGCAGTAGTCGGTCTGCGTCCCGCCGCCGGTGGACGCGACGATCACCGTGATCCAGAACGACTGGCCGATGAAGACCGCCGGGGGCGCGATGATGTCGTAGTGGACCCCGTTCACCAGGAAGGGCGCGGCGAAGAACTTGTGGTTGGTGATGCAGTGGTTGAGGTGCGCAATCAGTGACCCCTGGGTGCCGCCGGCCAGCAGGGAGACATGGACATTCCGCTTGCTGGAGCCCGTGAGCGAAGTCAGGGCGAAGAAAGTGACGCACTGGTCGGGCCCGTTGGTGGTGTAGGTCGCGGAATAGCCGTCGGAAGACTGGGCGCGGACGGCCATCCCGGACTTGGGCGCGAAGAAGTCCGGCGCCCACAGGACCCCGCCGCTGTTGCAGGTGTTGTCGAAGTCGTTGAACCCCTCGAACAGCCAGAAGTCGGTGCCGACCAGCCCGCCGTTCGCGGCGTGGAGCATCGTGCCGCCCGAGTGCGCCGCGCCGACATCGCTCCCGCTCTCCACCTGGATGTTGCCCGCCGTCTCCTGGATAAGCCGCCAGAGGCCACCGGTCCGGTCGGCCGTCGAATACAGCGTCGAGGCGTCGTAGAGCCGGCCGTGCAGGTGGGCGTTCAGGACGGTCGCCAGCCCGGGCCCCACGCTGTCGCGGTTCACGAACGACCAGACGCCCGTGGTATCGGCCAGCCAGAGCGGGACGCACGCGGTCCGGGCGGTCAGGTCGCGTGGCAGGTACTTCTCGACCCGGTAGGTGACCGTGGTGGCGCCGGTATTGCCCACGATCAACTGGATGGTGTCCGCGCCGTTCCGACTGCCCGGAAAGACATAGAACGTATTGCCGAGGGCGTTGGAGACCAGGGTCCCGGTTTCCCGCGTGGGGGAAAGGTTGGCGGCCGTGTTGGCGATCTGGTTGCCGCACCCGCCCACGACATTCATGGACTCGCGGATGACGAGCCGGGACTGCGAGGACACCACGCGGTAATGGGCCTCGGGGGTTTCCTGTGTGGCGGGTCCCTGGGTCCACTGGCTGTCGGCGTCGATCTCGACATCGCGCAGGTAATTCCACGCCAGAGCCACGGGGTCCCAGGTGAAGACGATGGCCGTGGTGGCCAGCGCCGAATCATAGATCCCGTCCACGTCCAGCGAGGTGTTGAGCAGGGTCAGCATGTCGCCGTCGTTGGCGTCGGCCAGCGAGATGCCGGTGCGCACGTAGGTGTAGTGCATCAACCCCGAGAAGGTCAGGCTGGTGGAGGGGGTGAAGGCGAAGGCATCCTGGGAGTCGCTCCGGGCGGCGGTGAACAGGATCCAGAGCACCGGAGCGTTGGCGGTCAGCTTGTAGATGAAGTGGAACGGCCGGGTCGGGCAGTTCCCCGCGATGTTGACGGCGCACCCGGCCAGCGGCCAGGTGGGATAGAACGCGGGAACGCGCTCGACCTTGCACCCGGCCGACCCCGCGCACCCCAGGCCCCCCAGGCAGGTCCCGATGAAGGTGCCGATGGACGCGCTGGGGCCGCCGGCCGTGACCCAGGGGGCCGCCTGGTACTCCAGCCCCCGCAATTCGAAGTCCGTGGCCTTGTTGAGGGGGTAAAAGGTGATGAACATGTCGCAGTTGCCCGCCGAGTCGCCCGCCCATGCGGCATAGGAGATGTAGGTGGTCCGCAGGACGATCCGGGCGGCGTGCACGAAGGTGCGGGGGAGCCCGGCGTGTCCGGTGCCGCCCACCACCCCCGGGTTGCCCCGGGCCATGACCGCCACGCGGTTGATCGCCGTGGAGGCCGGCGGGGCGCTGGTCCGGACCCGCGCCTTCCAGCGCAGGGACACGGTGGCCGCCGGGGGCAGGTCGAGATCCCAGGTCAGGATCGTCTGGGCCCCCGCGACCACCTTGCCGGGGGAAGCCGCCGCGCATCCCGAGGGGGTCAGCGTCCAGCCGGTGCAGGGATCGTCGTGGCCGTACCCGGGCGACCAGACATCCAGTTCGGGCGGGACCGTGTCCCAGATCGAGACATTCCACCAGGTCTTGGTGGGCGACTGGTTGCGCAGGGTGATCTCGTAGGTCATCTCATCGTCGGGCACGCCCACCCGCCCGGCGAAGAGGATGTCGTTGTCGCCCAGCATCCAGTACAGGTAGCGGCGGACCACGACGGAGGCCTGGTTGGAGGTGGTGCCGGACGAGGGGCACGACGAGCCGGCATAGAAGACATCTACCGAGTCGGTCAGCCGGCTCCCTTCCGGCGCCCCGACATCCCCCGAACCCGGCTCGAAGGACTCGCCGTTGCCCCAGTCCACCGTCACCGCGAAGGTGATCTGGCCCGTCGGCCCGCCGGTGGTGGCCAGCGGCCCGGGGAAGGACCAGCGCAGGCGGAGCGGCGGCCCGGGGTCGGGGTTCCAGCCGCCGTCCGGGGCGGGGGTGGCCACCCCGGTCCAGTGGGTGTACGGCGGCAGGGTCTCGAGGACGGTGATCCCCACCGGGGTCGTGCCGGGCCGGCCGTAAAACACGGTGTAGGTGACGGTGTCCCCGGGCGCGGCAATGTCGCGGTCGCGCGACTTGGAGGCGTAAGTGATGACCTTGGGGAACAGGTCGGTGACGTCGTCAAACGGCGCGACGCACCCGTCCACCCAGTACTGGTCGGTCATGCCGCCGGGCAGGAGCGGGTTGGCGACCGGGTCCACGCGGATGCCGAGGGTGACGGTGGTCCCCTCGGTTGGGCAGGCCGCGACATCCGCGTAGAGCCGCAGGGGCATGCTGAAGTCGGGCGCTACGGCGCACCCGGCGAGGTTGATGGAGGTCCCGGCCCAGGTCCAGGCCGGCATGCCGCCCCAGACGCCCGCATAGGTCATCGGGATGATCCCGGTATTGGGGGACCCGCCGCAATTGATGCCCCAGTACAGCGCCGCCAGATCCGTCCCGCCCTGGGCCGTTCCGTAGTTCACGATCGTGAGCCCGGTCACGGTCTCCGTGGCGCCGAAGGTGCAGACCGCGGTGTCGCACAGCCACAGGTCAAAGGTGACCAGGTGGGCGACCTGCCAGTTGGGAAAGAGGAAGGTGTACTGGCCCTCGCCGGGGTTCGGACTGGCTCCGGAAAGGCAGATGCCGGTGGCTCCGGCGCGGGAAGCAAGGAACATGAGGAACAGTGCGGTCCGGCGCATGTTACGGGTTGGACGTCAGGAACAGGGCGGCGATCTTCGCGCGGGCCTCGTCCCACGCATCGCCGCGCTCCGGCCAGGAGGCGGGCTCGTCAGGCTTCGCCTCACTGAAGGCCCGGGGAATCAGGGTGCGGGCGATCGCCCGGGCCTCGGCCCCGTGCCCCGCCCCGGCGGCCAGTTGGAGGTAGCCGATGTCCTGCTGGCCGCGGCGCAGATTCTTCATCCGGATCGAGGCGATCGGGCCCCGGATGCCCCGGTCCTGGTCGGGGAACTTCACATCCTCGCCCGGGTAAAAGAGGGTGCCGTCGCCCATGACTTCCGCGTCGCCGCCCGCGAAGGTGATGGGATCCACCCAGACATTCTGGTCGAGGTGGGCGCGGGGGCCCTGGTGGTTGTGCTGCCAGTGGGTGGATTCCCAGTAGAACCACAGCTCGATCCCGCGGGTGAAGGCGATCCACGGCTGGACGCGGGGGTCGGTGCCCCAGGTGTCGGTGGTGAGCGCGCCGCTCATCGGCCGCATCCCGTTGTAGAACCACCACCGGCGGCCCTTGGCCGCCTGGGGCCCGACCTGGTCAAGAGAGACGTTGTCCGCCACCGTCGCCCAGATGTCCACCGCGCCCTCGACCTCGGGCCGCGGCCGCATCGTGACCAGCAGGGGCAGTTTCCCACCCGGCCCGGGATTGGCGTGAAGGAGGGCCGCCTGGTCCTTGAGCCACGCATACCGGTCGGCACGCGGCTCATCCGTTAAATAGATGAACGGAATGACACCGGGAGCCTCTTCCTTGAACCAGCGGGCGTAGGCATCGTACTTCTTCCAGAGGGCCTCGCGGGGCCCGTCCAGGGCGGCGCCGTAGAACTCGATCCCGAAGACCTTGAGGCCCTGATGCTGTCCTGGCCCGGTGTACCCGTGCTCCCGGGTGAACGCTTCGCCGGTCAGGTAGGGCCGGAAGGCCGGCAGGTCGGCGAACCCGACATCCTCCACCGTGTCCAGCCGGTGGGCGTGGGCCATCTTCCGGTAGGCATCGCGCAGGGCGGGGTCCTTGCGGCCGTGGCGCCGCTCCAGATCGCTGATGTAGATCATGGACTTCACCGCATCACCGTCGGGCAGGTCAGCGTCGCCCACGACGAGCGCGATCGGGATGGTCCGGGCGCCGTCAGCGGTGGCGATGATGAATTCACCGGCCCGCTGGCCGGCGTCGTAGTGCGGGGCCGCGGGGATTGCTACATCAATCCAGAACCCCTGCTGGGTCCCCGGCCCCACGGGAATCGGGAACCCGCCGCGGCCCCGCCGGGCGTTGAGCGGCACCAGCGCGTCGGGGATCCAGCCGGTGGACCCGTGTGGCGCCGCGGCGGCATACCAGAACCACCCGGCGTGCTGGTCATCCGGCGTCGGCTTGATGACATGGAGGTAGTGTTCGGAAAAGATCTCGGTCCGGAGCCGGGCGTCGTCGAACCGGGCGACGACGGACCGAATTTCGACGGGCCGGATCCGCGCGGGGACGATGACCTGGAACGCAAGAACCTCATTTCGCAATCCCGCGAGCCGGATGGTCGTCCCGTCCCACGCCGAGTTGCGCAGGCGGCAGGGATGTTCGAGCGCATCGCGCTGGACCTTCTCGCCGTCATTCACGGCCCAGGCCTGCACCGCGGCGGCGGAAGCGGGGTGGGGGAGGAAGACGGACCATCCGATGAGGCAGGCGATCCATCGCGTCCTCGCCGTCCGTCCCTCATGCGTCATGGTTCCCGCTCCCACCCGCGCCCATTCTACGCCTGGGCCTCATCGTCATCATGTGTTACCATGCCCTCGACATGGAGGATCTTGCCCTCCCCCGCTGGCCGGTGGCGGCCCCGGCCAAGGAGGATTTCTCCACACATCACTACCTTTTTGCCTCCTCCGAGGATCGCGCCCACGGGCTCTGGCTCACCGAGGCGGGGTACCACCGGCACCTCAACGCTGCCGCCTCGCGGGGACGGGTGCGACCGGATTGGACCTTCCTGCTGATCGTGTGGGGGCGTGGGTTCCTTGAGGTCGGGGAACGCCGCGGCGACCTGGTCCCCGGGGATGTCCTGGTCCTTCCCACCCGACGGAAACACACCTACGGATGCACCGGCCGGTGGTCGAGCGCTTTCGTGCATTTTGACGGTCCGCGCGCCGCGTTCCTGGGTGGCCGAATTGGCGTGGCCGCGTGGCCGGTGGTTCGGTTACGCAGGCCGGCCGCTTCGTGGAATCTCCTGCGCCGCGTCCTGGCCGAGTGCGGTCGTCGCAGGCGGATGCTCCAGCCCCTGATCTCCTCGTTGTTCGCGGAGGTGCTCGTCCGGGCCGGGGACGATTGGAGGGGCGAGGATCGCCGCGAAGCCGGGGAAGAGCGCCTTGTCGGGATGCTCCACGCTTGGATGACGGCGAACCTGGACAGGCCACTCGCGCTCCGGCAAATTGCGTCGAAGGCGGGATTCAGTCCGGCCTACTTCTCGCGGATGTGGAAATCGCGCACCGGACATTCGCCTGTGGACTACCTGATCGAACTCCGGCTACAGAAGGCGCGTGAACTCCTGGCGGGCACCCACCAACCCATCGCGGTGGTGGCCGAACTGTCCGGCTTCGCCGATCCGTTATACTTTTCCAAGGTTTTCCGCGCCCGCATCGGACTCCCGCCCTCGATCTATCGCGAACAGGCGGTCCGGGGCAGGTAGCCCGGCTGTCACGCCATCCGTGGGGATGGCGATCAATGACTGGAGGATTCTCTCCGGTAGGCGGCGTCAAACGAGTACATCCGTACCCGAGCCGTGTCGGGGGCGCCGCCCGTCCCGGGCCGGAACTCGATCCGGCACTCCCACTCCCGGCAGAAGAAGGCCGTGTCGTTCTCGGGGCACACGACCGCGGCCCCGCCCTTCTTTCCGTCCTTCATGAACTGGACCGCCAGCGAGCCGCCGGCCGGGATGACGGTGAACGACGAGTCGGCGTCAAGCCGGTACGAACCCGCCCACCGGGCGAGCACGTCGGCCGGAAGCGAGACCACCGTGCGGGGCTTCGGGAAAACCGCATGGCCGCCGGCCAGCCGGTCCAGGACGGCGAGCCCCAGCGCCTCGTTCTCGTCGAGCGAGCCGCACAGCAGGATGACCGCGGCCACCCCGCGATCACGGTCCATGCCAAGAAACGCGTGGTTCATCCCCGTGTGGTACGGGCGGCCGGACGCAGGATCGCGCGCGAACGCGAGCCACGCCGTCTCCCCGCCCGCGCCGTGCCACGCGGGCGTCAGCAGGATCTTCATGGCGTCGGCGAGCGGGCCGGGCGGCGGGTGGAGGAACGCCCGGGCCAGCCCGGCCAGGTCGGCCGCGGTGGACACCAGCCCGCCGGCCCAGTTCAGCACGCCCAGATTCATGCCGTGGATCGGCGCGGGCGCGGCGCCGTCCCAGCTTCCCGTGTCGCCGAGCCCGAGCGGGTCGAGGAGCCGCGCCCGCATCGCGCCGGTCCAGCCGCGGCCGTCCACCCGGCCCACGATCTGCCCGAGGAGGCCGAACCCCACGTTGGAGTACTCGCGTTGCTCCCCAGGCGCGCGGGACAGGGGCGTCTCGGCCAGAAAGGCGAGGAGATCGTCGAGGGTCACGCCGGCCAGCGGACCGCTCCCGGCGCGTAGCACGTACCGGCGGAACGCGATCCGCCAGACCCGCGGCGAGGTCCAGCGCGCCGCGGCAAAGCCCTCGCCGGGCCGCCCGACCGGGAGGGCGGAGGTGTGGGTGGCGAGGTGCCGGACGGAAATTTCGCGGCCCGAGAATGTCGGCAATGGCCGCGGCAGGTACCGGGAGGCGGGATCGTCGAGGGCGATGCGGCCCTCGCGGAGCAGGTCGGAGAGCGCCAGTCCGGTGAACAGCTTGGTCACCGAGGCGATGCCGAACCGCGTGCGGGGGTCGGGCGCGACCACGGTGCCGGGGGCCGTCCGGCCGAGCGCCACCACGGCGTCTCCATGAGGACCGATGAGGATGGCGATCAATCCCGGGATCGCGCCGGACCGGACGAAGGCGTCCAACGCGCTGACGATCTCGGCGGGGGCTACGGCGGCCACGCTGCCCAGCATACTCCCGGCCGAGAGCCGGTCCGGCTGGTACGATGGCGGCTGATGCGCGCGACCGCCGCCCTCCTTCTGTTACCTATGATTGGCAAAGCGGCCGCCCCGGGCTCCCCCTGGACCGACGCCCGCCCGCTAGCCGTGGGGCCGGTCACGGTCCTGACGCCGGCGCCGGGCGCGCGCGATGTCGTGGAACTGGGCATGCCGCTGACCGCCACCTTCTCGAACCCCTTTGATATCCGGGACATCGCCGTGGAGGCGGAGTGCGCGGGCCCGGGCGGCACCCGGTTCACCCAGCCGGGTTTCTTCATGGTGCCATTCACCCGGTCGGGCGGGGGCGGGTCGCCCGCGGGTCCCGGGATGTGGCGCATCCGGTTCATGCCGCCCCTGCCCGGTGGCTGGACCGTCACCGTGCGGGCGAAGGACCGGTCCGGGGAGCGCGCGGCACCCCCCGTCCGGATCGAGGTGGCCGCGACGGGGGCCCCGGGCGTGATCCGCCGGGCGGCGGGCGACGACCGGTATTTTTCGTACGAGTCCGGTGCGCCCTTCCTGCCGGTGGGGCTCAATGTCTGCTGGCCGGAGCGCGGCGGGCTGGACGATTTCGGGCGGTGGTTCACCCAGATGGGAGAGGCCGGCGCGAATTGGGCGCGGGTGTGGATGATCGAGTGGTCGCTGGGGCTGGAAAACACGCCGGACCACTGGTCGGGCGACGGCCATGGCGCGGGCGTCTACAACCTGGCCAACGCATGGCGGGTGGACGAGGTCTTCCGGATGGCGCGCGTGCACGGGGTGACGATCCAGTTGTGCCTGGACTCGTTCAATACCCTCAAGGCTTCGGAGGGCAATGACGCGTGGAAGATGAATCCCTATGCGAAGGCCGGCGGCGGCTGGCTGGCCCAGCCGGCGGACTACTGGAACGATCCGGAGTCCCGGCGGCTGGCGCTCCAGCGCCTGCGGTACACCGTGGCGAGGTGGGGGGCGAACCCGAACCTGTTCGCGTGGGAGTTCTGGAACGAGGTGGACGGCACCGACGGGTACGAGACGGAGCGGGTGACGGCGTGGCACCGGGACCTGGGCCGTGCCCTGCGCGCGCTGGACCCGGCGCGGCACCTGATCACCACCTCCTACGGCGACCCGCAAGGGGACGCGCACGTGTGGGCCCTGCCCGAGATGGAGTTCGTCCAGGCGCATTCCTACAACCTGACCGACACGGCCGCCCAGCTGGCCGGGACGGTCGGGGTCCAGCGGCGGTTCGGCAAGCCCGTGATCGTGGGCGAGTTCGGGGCGAATGTGGACGAGGACCGCTGGGTGAAATCCCACGACGACCCGCACGGCATCCACCTGGCCACCGCCGCCTGGGCAATTCCGCTTGCCGGCGCCGCGGGCACGCCGATGATCTGGTATTGGGGGAATTATGTGGACCGGTACGGGCTCTGGCCGCACTTCAAGGCCGTCCATGCGTTCCTGGACGGGGTGGACTGGCCCGCCGAGCACTTTGTCCCGGTGCCCCAGGCCGCGCTGACTTTCCGCGCCCCGCCCCCCGCCGGGGCGTACCGCGATGTGGTGCTCCGGCCCAACGACACCGGCTGGGCATCGCGCCAGCGGGCGTACTCGCTCCGGGACGATGGGACGCTGGACCCCGGGGACGGGTTCTCCCAATTTCTCTATGGCGAGGGCAAGCCTGAGGCTCGATCCACGCTCCTCCTGCGCGGCGACTTCCGCGAGGCGGCGGCGCTGGCCATCCGGATCCTGGTGGTGTCCGGCCCGGCGCGGCTGGTCGTGCGGGCGGACGGGGCCACCGTCTTCACCCACAACTTCAACCCCGGGCCGGGCAAGGGCGAGTGGGCGAAAGTGGACTATCATCCGGAATGGAAGGTCTACCAGAACATCTACGACCGGGACTACACTGCCCGGATACCCGCGGGCACGAAGGAGATCGCGCTCGAAAATGCTCCGGGGGACTGGATGACATTCGGTTCCATCCGGATCATGCCCTATCGAAAATCCCCGAAGCCTCCGGCCGACCTGTACGGACTCGCCGGGAAGGACACGACGCTGGTGTACCTGAAACACGAGGGCTACACCTGGACGACCCCTAAGCCGGCCGTGCCGTGTCCCGCGTCGCGCCTCACCCTGGCGGGATGCACCACCGGCCGGTTCCGGGTGGCGCTGGTGGAAACGAAAACCGGGGCGGCCCGGTCAACAACGGAACTTGATGGGAGCCCCGCGGGGCTCACCGTGGACCTGCCGGCCATCGCCACCGACCTCGCCGTCCGGGTGGACCGGGTGCGGCCCGCCACGGCACCTGCCCCCGCCGTCCCGGCCCTTCCGCTCCCGGCCGGGTCCGTGCGCTACCGGGCCAAAGTCTGGCGAGATCGGTTCGAGCGCGAGGTGCGGCAGGGCATCCTCGCCTTCTGGCTGGCGCATGGCCCGGACCCGCGCGGTGGGTTCTACGGCGGGCTGGACCGGCAGGGCCGGCCGGACCTCAAGGCGCCCAAATCGCTGGTCGAACAATCCCGGGTGATCTATGCTTTTTCTGCCGCGTACCGGCAGTTCCCCGACGAACGGTACCGGCAGGCGGCCAAGGCCCAGTTCGACTGGTTCACGAAAACCTACTGGGATCCCGGGTACGGGGGGTGGTACTGGTCGGTCAGCCCGGACGGCAGACCCCTGGACCGGCATAAACACCTGTACGGCCAAAGCTTCGCGCTCCTGGCCCTCGTGGAGTATTCCCGGGCGTTTAACGACGGCCGGTCCGGCAAACTCGGATATGTCACCTTCCACCGGATGGACATGCATGCGCATGACAAACTCCATCACGGGTACGACGAGGCCTGGACGCAGGACTGGAAGCGCGAGCCAGCCGGGTCACCCATTGATGCCGCGGGCCGCAGAAGCGCGAACACCCACCTGCACCTGCTGGAGTCGTTCACCGCCCTCCTGCGGCTGAACGGCACCCAGGACGTGTACGACCGGACCCTCGAGTTGGTGGACCTGTTCCGCACGAAGATGACCGACCCCGCCGGGTACGCCTACGAGTTCTACGGCCCCGACTGGACGCCCCAGACGCGCAATGCTTCCTATGGCCATGATGTCGAACTGGCCTGGCTGATGCACGAGACCGCGCTGGCCACCGGCCACGCCCCCGACGAACCGGCGGTGGTGGCCTACTCGCGGGGACTGGTGGATCACACGCTGGCCCACGGGTTCGACCCGGTGCGTGGCGGGATCTTCGAGAGCGGGCCGGGCGGCCAGCCGGCCACCCTGCGGTCCAAGACCTGGTGGGCGCAGGCCGAGGCGCTGGTCGGATTCCTTGACGCGTGGTCGATCAGTGGTGACGAGAAGTACTTCACGGCGTTTGAGAAAACCGCTGACTTTGTCCTGCGCGAGGTGTCAGACGCCGAGTACGGCGACTGGTTTCCGCAGTTCCGGGAGGACGGGACGCGGGATGGCGACACGAAAGCCTCGGCGTGGAAGGACCCCTACCACCAGACGAGGGCCTGCCTCGAGGTGATCCGCCGATTAGGTGAACTCCAGTCCGAAAATCGGTAATCCCTGTTGTCGTTTTGAATATTGATCCGCCCACCGTGTGACAAAGTGGATAGATTGGGCAAGATTGGGAGGCATTCTCTGTCAATAATGAGGCATGAAGAGGCGGATAATTCGTGGAATCTAAAAGCATTGTGATAAGATCGGCACACGACGTGTCGGAAACGCCGATAGACCTGACGTTTGTCCAAGGGCTTTCCCGTCAGGACATATTATTTCAGTCGGCTCCAGCCGTTGAAGCAGCCCGGGCTGATCGGAATCGGGTGGCCCCCCAAGACCATTCAATTCATGACTGGTACCGTTTCGTCCTATCCTTCCCTCCCCATCTGGTTCGTCACTACCTTCAGGAATTTGGAATGACGGGCCGCCATCGAGTGCTGGACCCTTTCTGTGGGACTGGGACCACGCTTGTCGAAGCGATGAAGCAGGGTGTGGATTCCGTCGGCGCAGAACCGAATCCCATGGCATGGTTTGCCAGTAAGACGAAGGTGGATTGGGACGTCGACCCTGAGCAGTTGATCGACCATGCGCAGCGAGTGGCCAAAAGGGTTCAGCGACAAATTGCGGACACTCGCCGTGGGTCACAAGGAGAGCAATCTCGCTGGAAGTCCCTCCCGGAAGATGCCGCCAAACTCTTGCTGAAAGGATCAATCAGTCCTCTTCCGCTGCACAAGTCGCTCCTGCTTGTTGAAGCCATACAACAGGGTGCTGATGATGGGGTGAAATCCAAGGAGCTCCTGGCCTTTGCGACCGCGCTTGTCAAGGATATTGGAAATCTTCATTTTGGTCCCGAAGTTGGTGTTGGTCGACAAAAGTCCGATGCCCCGGTTGTTTCATCGTGGCTTGAACGTATTCATGCCATGGCGGCGGACCTGCGATTGCACAAATCACGTGGGGCGGCCGGCGCCATGGTTCTGCAAACTGATGCACGCCGTCTTTCTATGGAGATTGCAGCTCAATCCGTCGATGCGGTGATAACGTCGCCGCCCTATCCGAATGAAAAGGATTACACGCGTACCACGCGTCTCGAGTCCATCCTGCTTGGATTCATCCACAATCGAGAAGAATTGCGGAGCGTCAAGCAGGAGCTTGTTCGGTCGAATACTCGGGGGGTCTATAAGAGTGATACGGATGACCAACTTGTGGCTGACCACCTGGAGATTCAGAAACTTTCTCAAGAAATAGAACGTCGGCGCATCAAGCTAGGCAAGACCTCCGGGTTTGAGCGCATGTACCCACGGGTGGCAAGACTTTATTTTGGCGGAATGACCAAACATCTTTCCGACATCAGGCTCCTCCTTCGTCCAGGGGCGCGACTTGCATATGTTGTAGGGGACCAGGCTTCCTACCTTCAGGTGCTGATCCGAACAGGACAACTCCTGGCGGGCATTGCTGAATCTCTCGGATATGAGGTGGTACGAATCGATTTGTTTAGAACCCGATTGTCGACGGCAACGAGACAGCAGCTTCGCGAGGAAGTGGTCGTTCTGCGGTGGCCGGGAATGTCTCGTGGGAACCGAAATCGAGCATGAGCGATCAGAATCGCTACTCACAAATTATTGAGCGTGTCTTTTTGAACAGGTATCGGTCAGGGGCGAGCATCGTTGGATTTAGTCGTGTTGACATCATCAAATCGGCGAAAGCGCTCCGTATTGACCTACCCAAGAATGTTGGTGACATCGTCTACAGCTTTCGTTATCGGGTCCCATTGCCTTCCGCGATAGCCTCCAGGGCGGGGAAAGGCAAGGTGTGGGTGATCCGACCGGGTGGCTCCGGACTTTATCGATTTGAGACGGTCGTTGATCAACCCATTCTTCCCAACAAGGCCTCGCTCAGCATCAAAGTCCCTAACGCGACTCCTGGCTTGGTGGCAAAGTATCGATTGAGTGATGAGCAGGCATTGCTTGCCATCGTCCGATACAACCGCTTGGTTGACATCTTTACTGGAGTCACCTGCTATTCGCTCCAAAATCACCTCCGTACCGCCGTTCCGGGGATGGGACAGGTTGAAACGGACGAACTGTATCTTGGCGTTGACAAGAAGGGGTGTCAGTATGTATTTCCCATTCAGGCGAAGGGCGGAAGGGACCGGCTGAGCATAGTCCAAATAGAACAAGATCTTGCAGTCTGCGCGCATAAGTTTCACACTCTGGTCTGTCGCCCCCTCGCAGCCCAGTTCGCGGAAAACAATGTGATTGCGCTCTTTGAGTTTTCGGAGACAAAGGACGGAGTTCGGATTGCTTCGGAGCGTCACTACAAACTGGTTCCACCTGAGGAAATTAGCGAAGAGGACATTGTCAGCTATCGCCGGTGATCGCGATTCGAAACTTGAACGCGCAGGCATCGAAACCTGGACTCGCGGATTCCACGAGGATGCCTCCTCGGGTCTGCCTGTGGAAAGTCCCATCCCTGTCCTGGTACGGCGGCGCTCGGGTCGAATGACGACATGGGCTTGACTCCTGGCCACCCTCCATTTACCGGTGGGCACCATGTCATTCCCTACCGGATCAACGATGCCCATGCCAAGACAACGGACCGACCGGTCGAGGTGCATGCTACTCCTGACGAGATCCGGCACCTGGCGGAGCAGGGATTCCTCGTGCGGGAGGCCATCCTCCCCGAAGCGATACGGGCCACCCTCCGTGCCGCGGTGGATGCGGTGGTGGACCGGGAGGGGCGCGAGACCAAGATGTCGCGCTCCAAACAATTCGGCGGCGTCTTCCTGCGCCATCTGATGGAAAAGCACGAGGCCTTCCAGGCGCTTTT